>DAPKRP010000622.1:0-4813 GCA_031800515.1 Polyangiaceae bacterium LLY-WYZ-14_1
GGAGACGGGGGGACGCGTCCGCCCCCGCCATCGCCAAAGGCCTCCCCACCCCAGACGCCGGGTCCCTTGCCGAGCTGGCTCGGCGCCTCCGGTGGATTCGACAGCCGCCCCTCCGAGTCTTCTTCCACCGTCCCGGTGAACACGTTCACCAACTGGTTGATCCGGTAGGCGAGGCCCCCATATTCCGCGCTCTGGATGTCGAGCCGGAGATCCGTGCGGCCGTTGATGATCGCGAGGACGCCCTCTTCCATCTGTTCGACGGGGCGGGTGAAGGAACCGCCGAGGACGAACCCGTAGACCACGACGAGGAGCAGCCCGAGGCCGCCCATGATCAGCAGGATGTTGGCCGCGTCGACCAGCGCGAGGGCGGCGGTCCGGTCCGCGAGGACGACATATCCCACGTTGCTCGACGGGGAGAGGGGAAGCCCGGAGGTCACCCCCTGGTAGGTCCGGCCCGCGAGCTCCGCGCGCCAGGGTCGGGTGACCAGGGTGTCGCTGGCCAGGGCGTCCCGGGTCCCGGCGGCGAGGCGATCGAAGAGGAGCCCCTGGAGGGCGTCCACCGTCGACCGGGAGAGGGAGGATCCATAAACCTCGCCCTCGGCGACGAAGGCGACCTCCCGGCCGAGCACCTCGGACTCGGAGGTGGCCAGCCCGTTGGACAGGTCGTAGGCCACCACCAGCCCGCCCACGATCGTCCCCGTCTCGTTCCGGATGGGGGCGATGGCGGTCTGGAGGACCTTGGCCTCGTCATCCTTCTTCCAGACATCGTGGCGGGGCTTGCCATCTTCCAGGGTGCTCCGAAGCGTCCCGAGGGTTCGGCCGAGCCGCTGACGGAACATCCGATTCGGGTCGTGGTCTCGGGCGAGGACGGTTCCCGTCTCGTCGGTGACGACGACCACGTCCGGGGAGCCCGCGCGCCCCCGGGCCGGGTCGGTGAACCACTGGGCGACGCGATTCGCCGCCTCGTGGGCTCGCGCCCGCCGGCTGTCGACGTCGAGGCCCTTGAAGCTATCCCGGATCTCCCGGGTTCGAGCCCGGTCCGCGGTCTGCTCGACGAACTCCGCGGCCGAAAGTCGCCAGCTCCGGTCGAAGAGCACCCGATCGTTGGCGAGGCTCGCGTCCGTGTCCGCCTCGATCCTCGAGGTGAGCTGCCCGCGCACCACCCCGTAGGAGACCAGGGTGACGAGCAGCACGATGATCAGGTTTCCCGCGACGATCTTCAACCGCATGTGCCTCGCTCCTGCGGCCAGACCGTGCCATCGGTCCGGCCGCGCCATCCTCGCGTACGATTGCCCACACCAGGTACGGGCGGAAGGCGTCCAGCACGAACCCTCTGGGGCCTCCGACCTCGCGCCCGGGCGTCCCAGGTGTACGATCCCCCGTGCCCGGCGTCCCCGTGATCGCGATCCTCGACGACCCTTCCTTCGACCGTCACCGGTCGCCGGGGGGGCGCCATCCGGAATGTCCGAAACGCCTCGACGCCGCCCGGGCGGGCGTGGCCGCCGCCCTCGACGGCCATCCCGTCGTCTCCGTCGGCGCCCGAGCCGCCAGCCTGTCCGAGCTGGCCGCAGTCCACGATCCGACCCACCTCGCCCGGCTCGCCCGCACCGTCGGGGAAGGCGCCGGCCAGGTCGATGCGGACACCTTCTTCGGACCTGGGACCTGGGAGGCGGCCACCCGGGCTGCCGGCGGCGCCGTCGCCCTGATGGATAGCCTCCTTTCCGGGCAGGCCCAGCGAGGAATGGCCCTGGTCCGGCCTCCGGGGCACCACGCCACCCCGGACGCGGCGATGGGCTTTTGCCTGCTGAACAACATCGCAGTCGCTGTTGCTGTCGCCCGGGCGCGCGGCGTCGAGCGGGTGGCCATCGTCGATTGGGACGTGCACCACGGGAACGGAACGCAAGCCGCGTTCGAGGCCGACCCGAGCGTGGCCTTCTTTTCCCTGCACCAGTGGCCCCTCTACCCGGGAACCGGGGCGGCGACGGAGCTCGGCCGGGGACGGGGCCACGGCCTGACCCGAAACGTGCCCCTACCCCCGGGGACCGGACCCGAAGGCTACGGGGCCGCCCTCCGAGAGCTCGTGCTGCCCACGCTCCGGGCGTTTCAGCCCGGTCTTCTGCTGATCTCCGCCGGGTTCGATGCGGACCGCCGGGATCCCCTGGCGGAGATGGCCCTCGACCCGGCGACCTTCGGCGGGATGACCCGTGCGCTTCTGGACGCCCTGGACCCGGAGGTACCCGTCGCCCTGTTCCTCGAAGGCGGCTACGACCTGACGGCCGTCGAAGAGGACGCCCGCGCCGTCGTCGATGCCCTGGCCGGGGGGGTCACCGCCCTGCCGGACGCCGCTCCCCGGCCCGCGGAACGCCGCGCCATCGCCGACGTCGCGAAGGCGTGGGCGGCAGCCCCCACCCCAAGGGGCGGAAAAGGGTGATCCCCTCGCCCCCCTGCTACCCTGTACGGTGATGGCACGACCCGCCTGCGCCCTGGCCCTCGCGATCTCCATCGGTCTTGCCGGGGCCGGGGCGGGGGCCCTCCGTCCGCCACCCTCGTCGGCCCAGGGGTTCGACGACCCCTTCGCCGGCCTCGCCGCGGTCCGGGAGCAGGTGCCCGTCCGGGTTCCCCCCCGCGCCCTCGCGGTCATCCCGGAACGCCACCTCGGCCGGCGCCTGCTTCTGGTGGACGAGCTGGACGGCTTCGAGCCCCAGTTCGATGACGTCGCCCGCGGCCTCGGCCTGAGCCTCACCAACGCGATCCAGCTCCGAACGAAGGAGGCCAGGCTTCCCGTGTTCGTCCCGAAGACCGAGGAGACCATCGCGACGCTGCTCCAGGTGCCCGTCGGGACCCGGCTCGGCCTCACCGGCCTCGTGGTCACGCGGGCGGGCCGGTACCTTTTTCTGGCCTCGGACGTCCGCCCCGCGTCCCGGTCTCGAAGGCGGCGCCGTTGAGCCGCTCCCGTGCCCGGCTGCTCTGCGGGACCGCCGAGCTTGCGGTGGAATCCGCCCGCGCCGCGGAGGAGATCGCGCTGGCCGCGGACCCGTTGGTCCTCGACGACCCCATCGATGGCGCCTGCACCGCCCTCGGCCGGGGGGAGCGGGTGGCCGTCGCCATCCTCGGTGCCCCGTCGGCGGCGGAGCTCCTCCGGCTGGGCACGGCGGCACGGAACGCCGGGACCACGGGTTTCGTCGCCCTGGTCGGTTCGACGGAGGAGCCGGTGCCCCGCCGCGATCCACGGGACGAGCCGGGTCGAGCGGAGGCTGCGGATCTCGCTGCGGACCTCGGGCTCGTCGCGGTGGACGAGGTCCGCCCCCTGGTCACCGCCCTCGCCGTCGACGACGCTCCGGGGCCCGTCGCGACCGCCGCCCTCCGTGGTCTTTCCGAGCTGGATCGGGCCCGTCTCTTCGGCTCCGTGCAGCCGGCGGGGACCGGGGGACGCCTGGTCCCGCTGGACGGGGGTCGTGTGGCGTGGCTCGAACGGGGGGACGCGCGCCCTCATCCCCTAGGCCGGGCCGAGGATCTCGCCCGGGCACTGCGCGCCTTCCGGCGGCGTCTCGAAGGGCCCTGGGCCGAGCGACCGGAGGTCCCCGGGCTCGACCCGACCGCGGTGGAAGACGTGCTGCTCGGCCCGCCCCGGGGCCTGTCGGACCCGGCGAGCAAGGCCGCCCTCGCTCCCTATGGGGTCCCCCTCCCGGACGAGGAGCTCTGCGGAAGCCCGTCCCGGGCCGCGGCGGAAGCCGGACGCCTCGGTTTCCCCGTGCGCATGAGCCTCGCCTCGCCGGACCTCCGCCTCTGGGACCATCCCGACCTGGTGCTGGAACGCGTCGACTCCGCCTCCCGGGCCAAGGAGGGCTTCCGACAGCTCACGGCGCTGGCACGACTGCGTTCACCGGAAGCCCGGGTTCTCGGGGTCACGGTGACCGCCGCCCAGGAATGCCATGCGCGCATGGCGGTCCGGGCCCGGAGCCTGGCGCCGGGACGCGTCGTCGCAACGGCCGGTTTCGACGACCCCCACGGCGCCGCCGCCGGCGACCTCACCTGGATGGCGCTGCCCGTGGCCTCGAGCCGCCTGCGTGACGTGCTGAGGCACCGTCTCCGGGGCGGCGCACTGCTCACCGGCCAGCAGGGACCCGATGCCGTCGCCGAGCTCGCCGACCTGTTGGTCCGGCTCGCCGCCTTCGTCGACGACCGCCGGGATGAAGTGGACCGGGTCGAGCTACGCCCGGTCACCGTGCTGATGGATGGCTCGGTCGAGGTACGGGAAGCCCGGGTGACCGTCGGTGACGCCTACGAGCGGCGTCTTCGACGAAGAGCCCTGGGGACCCGACGCGGCGACGCCTCGGCCTCGGGCTCCCAGGGCTAGTTGCCCTGCTGGGAACCAGTACCCCTGCCCGGAGCAAGGTCCGCGCGACGGCTCCCCCGTCGGCGCATCACTGACCGGCGGAAAGGCCGCGAACGTTGGTGGTGTCTTCGCCACCGGCGGCGGCGAACGGACCGATCCCCGCCATCGCGAGCACGGCGACGACCACACCGACGGCACCGAGGACGATGACGGCCTTCACGACGGGGCTGGCTTCGGACCAGAAAGACATGGGCGGCTCTCTCCTTCTAGCGTTCTGGGCGCCTTTTTGGCGACGAGGTTCGGGTACGGCAGGAGCGAGGGCGTTCTTCACCCCGTCCCCCGCGGGACGTGTCGCCGTGGGCTACTACGCGCCGCGTCTCGCGTCAGCTTCTCCGCGAGGTGTCGCCCCGTATGGGAGGCAGGGTCTTGGGAGACGGTCTCCGGCACCCCGACGACCACCAGGTGCCCCCCCCGATC
>DAPKRP010000623.1:0-7014 GCA_031800515.1 Polyangiaceae bacterium LLY-WYZ-14_1
GTCGGGGCAGCGGTCATGGGTGGGCTCCTTCGGTTTCCCCCGCCGACGGGCTCAGGCGCTCTCGCCGGCGGCCTCGGGGGACTTGGTCGACAGCAGGTGGAAGTGGGCGATGCCGGTCAGGGTCCGGGCGATTCGGGCGACCAGGCGCAGGCGATTCCGGCGGATGGCCTCGTCCTCCGCCATGACCAGCACCTCGTCGAAGAACCGGTCGATGGGCTCCCGGAGCTCTTCCGCGATGCGGGTCAGCGCCAAGGTGTAATCCCCCACCGCCGTCGCCTCCCGGACCTCCGGCTCGACGGCCGCGAAGCGGGCTCCGAGCTCTTTTTCGGCGTCGTCGAGGAAGGCGGCAGGGTCCGGGGGCTCCCGGTCGTCGAGCTCGCCGGCGATGTTGAAGGTGCGCTTGAAGGCGACGGAGAGGGAGGCGTAGGCCGGCAGGGTCCGGAATCGGGCGACGGCGGCGACCCGCGCATCCAGGTCCCGGACGGAGCGGCCGTCCCAGGCGGCCAGGCAGGCTTCCACGAGGTCGCCCGGGTGGTCCTCCCCGTAGATCGCCCGGAGACGAGCCCGGAAAAACTCGTCGACCTTCGGGAGCACCTGCTCGTCCTGGGCGAGGGGAGACGCGGCGCCCTCGGCGTGGGCTGGACCCTCCCCCACCGCCGCCACCTCGCCGTAGGCGCGATGGGCCGCGGCCGAGAGGGCCTGGAGGTCCACGTCCAGAGGCCCTTCCCGGGCGATGCGGAGGATGCCGAGCGCCGCCCGCCGCAGGCCGTAGGGGTCGGCGGAGCCCGAGGGGACCAGGCCGATCCCGAAGCAACCGACCAGGGTGTCCGCCCGGTCGGCGACCGCGAGGGCCGCTCCAAGGAGCTCCGTCGGCACCTGATCCGAGGCGCCCCGGGGCCGGTGGTGATCCCGAATCGCATCCGCCACCGGGGACGCGACCCCGTCTGCCAGGGCGTAGTGGCGACCCATGTCCCCCTCGAGCTCGGGGAACTCGCCGACGATGAGGGTGAGCAGATCGGCCTTGCACAGCAGCGCCGCCTCCCGGGCGGGGGCGGCGGCGCTCCGGTCGACCTCGGCGGCGAGGGCGGGGGCCAGGATCGCCAGGCGGCGGACCTTGTCCCCCAGGCTGCCGAGCTTCTTCTGAAAGACCACCCCGTCGAGGCCGTCGACCCGAGACGCCAGGGGGCGCTTGGCGTCTTCCTGGACGAAGAAGCGGGCGTCGGCGAGGCGCGCCCGGAGCACCCGGTCGTTGCCCTGGGCGATGGTCTCCGGCGCGAGCGCCGTGTTCACGACGTTCAGGTACCGGGGCAGGAGGGAGCCGTCCCCCCCACGCACGGCGAAGTAGCGCTGGTGGTCGCGCATGACGCTGACCACCAGCTGCTCCGGAAGGGCCAGGAAACCCTCGTCGAAGCGACCCGGAACGACGAAGGGCTCCTCCACGAGGGAGGCGCACTCGTTGACCAGGAACGGGTCCGGCACGAGGCTGCCTCCGAGCACCGCCGCCGCGTCGGCGAGGAGGGCGTCCATCCGCGACCGTCGTTCCGCGGGGTCCGCCAGAACGTGCGCCTCCCGAAGGCGGTCGAGGTAGCTCCCGGCCTCCGGGATCGGGACCTCCCCCGGCGCGAGAAAGCGATGTCCTCGGCTCGCGGGACCGCTCCGGGCGCCGGCGAACCGCACGTCGATGGACGCCTGGCCGTGAAGGGCGACCAGCCAGTGGACCGGCCGGCCGAAGGCGATCTCGCCAGCGCCCCAGCGCATCACCTTGGGAAAGGGGATCTGCCGGGCCAGGTCGGCCAGGAGCTCCGGGAGCACCTCCCCGGCGGGCCGACCCGCCTCGTGCCGGTCGAAGCCGACGTAGCGGCCCTTGTCCGTCTCGATCACCCGGACGTCGTCGGGAGAGACGCCCTGCTTCTTCGCGAAGCCGAGCCCGGCCTTCGTCAGCTTGCCGTCGTCGTCGAGGGCGATGCGGGTCGGGGGCCCGAGGACCTGCTCGTCCAGGTCGCGCTGGGTCGCGGCCAGATCCTCGACCAGGAGGGTGAGGCGCCGCGGGGTGCCGACGGCCCGGAGGGCACCGTGATCGAGGCGCGCGCTGGCCAGGCGTTCCCCGGCGAGCTCCGGCATCGCCCCGAGGGCGCGGTCGAGAAAGGAGACGGGGAGCTCTTCGACCCCGACCTCGAACACCAGCGGCTCGCCCATCGCGCGGCTCCTATCAAACGGGTGGGGGGACGGCAATCGGGGGACGGGCGCCGGAGGCGAGACCCTCCGCCAGCAGGGCCGCGCCGTAGAGCCCAGAGGCCTCGCCGAGGGCGGGACCGACGACCCAGTCCCGGGGACGGGCGGCGGCCGGCACCGGATAGTCGCCGAGGGTGTCGTCGAGGGCGCCTCGCACCCGGTCGAGGAACCCCTCTCGGATGCCGACGCCCCCCCCGAGGACGAGGCGCCCAGGGGCCAGGAGCAGGGCTGCCGCCGCGAGGCCCGCCCCCAGGTAGGCCGCCGCGAGGCGGACGGCGGGGTCCTCCGCGGAAAGTCGCGCCGGGTCGGCGACGCCGCTCCGGCGTGCCAAGACCGGCCCGGAGGCGAGGCCTTCAAGACAGCGTCCGTGGAACGGGCAGGTCCCGGGGAAGGCGTCCGGGGCACCCGTCGCCGGGTCCCGAAGGACCGGCATCGGGAGGTGCCCCGCCTCCGGATGCAGGATCCCGTGGACCGGTTCCCCCCGCACCAAGACGCCGAAGCCGACCCCGGTCCCCACCGTGACGTAGACCACCGGGTCCTGGCCCCGGGCCGCCCCCAAGGTCGACTCGGCGAAGGCCGCCGCGTTCACGTCCGTGTCGACGGCGACGGGGACGTCGAGGCCTTCGGCGAGGCGCTGGGCCACCGGGACGTCGGTCCAGCCCGGTTTCGGGGTCGCCCGGGTCGAGCCGCCGTCGGGACCTCGGAGCCGGAGCGGCCCGAACATCGCCAGCCCGACCGCCCGAGGGCGGTGGGGAGCCAGCGCCGCCACCACCGACGCCAGGGTCGTCTCCGGGGGACCGGTGGGGACCTCCCCCTCGGCGAGGAAGAACGGGACCCGCCGGGAGACCCGGGTCTCCCCTTCCGCTTCCCGGAGAGGAGGATCGGTCGCCGGGAACACGCCCCAGCGAAAGCGGGTGCCGCCGCCCTCGACGGCGGCGAGGACGGGGCGGCGCCCCGCGTCGCTCACCGGGCTCCGGGGGCCCGGGCTGGGGCGGCGGCGGCCCCGCCCGCGAGCACCGCGTCACCGCCATCGGGAAGCCGGGGGCCGGCGATGCCGAGGGGAAAACCGAGCGCCTCCCGCTGGGCGAGCCAGGCCTCGGCGCAGGCTCGGGCGAGGTGGCGCACCCGACCGATGTAGCGCTGGCGCTCGGTGACGCTGATCGCCCCCCGGGCGTCCAGGACGTTGAAGGCGTGGCTGCACTTCACGACGGCGTCGTAGGCGGGAAGCACCAACCGCTCCAGCGGATCCGCGGCGTCGAAGACAAGCGTGCCGCCCTTGCCCTTGTCCGCGGCCAGGCCGAGGAGGTCCCGGGCCTGGCGTTCCAGGGTGTCGAAGAGGGAGGTGTGGAAGGGGACGTCGGCACGTTCGAAGTTGAAGGTGCTCCATTCCCATTCCGCCCGCTTCGCGAGCTCGCCATAGGCGACCTGGTCGGACCAGGCCAGGTCGTAGACGTCGTCGACGTCCTGGAGGTACATGGCGATCCGTTCGAGACCGTAGGTCAGCTCGCCGGAGACCGGCTTGCAGTCGATCCCGCCCACCTGCTGGAAGTAGGTGAACTGGCTGATCTCCAGACCATCGAGCCAGACCTGCCAGCCGAGGCCCCAGGCGCCGAGGGTCGGGGATTCCCAGTCGTCTTCGATGAAGCGGATGTCGTGGCGAGCCGGATCCGTGCCGATCGCCCGAAGGCTGTCCAGGTAGAGCTCCTGGATCTCCAGGGGGGACGGCTTGAGGATCACCTGGAACTGGTGGAACTGCTGCAGCCGATTCGGATTGTCCCCGTAGCGACCATCCGTCGGCCGCCGGGAGGGCTCGACGTAGGCGACGTTCCAGGGCTCGGGCCCGAGGGCGCGGAGAAACGTGTTCGGATTGAACGTCCCGGCGCCGACCTCGGAATCGTAGGGCTGCACCAGCAAGCATCCCCGCTCCGCCCAGAAGCGCTGCAGGGCGAGGATCAACTCCTGAAAGGTCATCCGGTCACCCCCCGCTCCCCTTCGTCCGCGTCCACGTCTGCCTCTCGAGGCGCGTCCTCCGGCCCGCCGTCGGACGCTTCCTCGGGGCCGAGGGCGCCCCCGGGGTCCGGCGCGTCCCCGTCGCCGTCCTCGGCGCGGGCGTCCCCCGCCTCGTCGGCATCCTCCGCGTCGGGGACGGGCTCCCCCATCCGCCGCTCGAACAGCCCCCGGCTCTCCTCGCTGAGCTCGCTGAACTCCTTCAGCGTCGGCAGGTCCTTCAGGCTCGCCAGTCCGAACAGCTCGAGAAAGGCCGGGGTCGTCCCGTAGAGCAGGGGCCGTCCCGGCTCGTCCTTCCGCCCGAGCAGCTTCAGCAGCCCACGCTCGACCAGCACTTTGAGGGCCGAGCCGGAATCGACCCCGCGGACCTCGTCGATCTCGGGCCGGGTGACCGGCTGCCGGTAGGCGACGATGGACAGGGTCTCGAGCTGGGCGGGGGTCAGGCGAACGGGCTTGTGGGCGACCAGCTGCCGGACGAATTCCGCGTTTTCGGCGACGGTCCGGAACTGGTAGCCGCCGGCGACGGCCACGAGCTCGATGCCCCGCTCCGCATAATGCGCCGCGGCGTGGTCGAGGAGTCGCTTCACCTCCCCCGCCTTGACCCCGAGCAGCTTGGCGAGCTGGGCCGGCGTGATGGGCTTGTCGGAGGCGAACACCAGGCTCTCGAGGGCGCTTTGGAGGCGGGCTTCCGCGGGTGCGAGGACCCGGGCCTTGCCGAGCCCGGGGCCGCCGGCGGGCTCTTCCGGCACCTCGTCGAGGGGGAGCTGCTCCGGGGCGTCGCCGGGGGCTGGGGCCTCGGCGGCCTCCGGCCCGTCGCCCTCCTCGGCACCGGCGTGCTCCGCCGGCCCGGCGTCCTGCTCGGCGGCGTCCCCCGCCGGCCCGGCGTCCTGCTCGGCGGCGTCCCCCGCCGGCCCGTCGTGGTCGGCGGCGCCGGCACCCCCGGCGTCCGCACCGGCCGCCCTCCGATCGGTTCCGCTTGGATCCTGGTCGTCCCTGTCCGCGTCCGGAGCGTCCGGCGCTTTGCCGTCGCCCTTTCGTCGCCGGCGGGTCGCCGTCCTGGTGCTGCTGCTGCTGCTGCTGCTCATCGTGCTGGGTCCGCGTCGTCTTCCCGCTGGGGCGGTGCCGCCGTCGTCGCCTCGGCCGCGTCGTCCGATGTCGTGCCTTCGGTCGTCGGCTCGTCCTGGCCGGCCCCGGCGTCTTCTTCCCCGAGGATCCGCACCTCGAGGCGGATCGGACCCTGGGCCTCCGGCTGGTAGAGCCGCGCCATGCGCTGCTTGGCCATCTCCAGCAGGGCGAGGAAGGTGACCACGACGTCGTAGGTCGTGTGGACGTCGTCGAAGAGCTCGTCGAAGGTCGCGTTCTTTCGGCCGCGAAGGCGTTCCGTGACCTGGGTGATGCGCTCCTGGATGGTGATCCGTTCGGCGGTGACCTCGAAGGTCAGGTCGGCGCGCTTCCGGTCGAGGACCCGCTGAAAGGCTTCCAGCAGCTTGAAGAGCCCGACCTCCGCGAGGGGCGGATCACCGGTCGGCCGGGGGGCGTCCGAGCCCCGGGGGAACACGTCCCGGCCGGCGAGCCCCCGCGCCCCGAGGTCGGCGGCAGCCGCTTTGTACTTCTGGTACTGGAGGAGCCGCCGGATCAGCTCTTCCCGGGGGTCGATCCCGTCCTCTTCGTCCTCGTCGTCTTGGTCCGACGGGGGCGTCGGCAGGAGCAGCTTGCTCTTGATGTGGGCGAGGGTCGCCGCCATCACCAGGTACTCGGCGGCGATGTCGAGATGCAGCCGCTTCATCAGACCGAGGTAATCCAAATACCTCTCGGTCACGAAGGCGATCGGCAGGTCCAGGATGTCGAGCTCGTGCTGCTTGATCAGGTGGAGCAGCAGGTCGAGGGGGCCCTCGAAGCTGGGAAGCTCGATCCGAAAATTCGGGTCGAGGGGGGCAGGAGCGTCCCGGGTGGCGGCCATCGATGGGGCGATGTAGGCGGCGATGGGGTGGTCGGGGCGGAGGTCAGACCAGCAGGCCGACCAGCCCCTGGAGCATGCCGCCGAGGGTACGCTGGAGCGGGCCCAGGATGAGGTGCCCGGGTCCGATCACGAACAGCCCGATGATCAGAAAGGGTCCGAAACGGGCCAGGGTGTCCTTCAGGTCATCGAGGGAACGGGGAAGCAGATGGCTCCCGTCCAGGGGCGGGATCGGCAGCGCGTTGAAGACGGCGAGCAGCACGTTCAGGTTGAACATCGCCACCAGGAACTCCCAGGCCATCTGAGCCTGGGTGCCTCCCCCGCCGAAGCCCGGCGGCGCGACCACCCCCACCCGCAGCAGGATCGCCAGGGTCAGCAGGGACAGGAAGGCGAGGCCGACGTTCGACAGGGGGCCGGCGATGGCGGTGAGGGCGGCGCCCTGACGCATCGTCACCCGGCGGTCGAAGTTCTGCGCCTGGAAGGGGACCGGCCGGGCCCAGCCGAAGGTGCTCGTCCCCCCGGAGACCACCAGCAGCATGATCGGGAACAGGAACGAGCCGATCGGATCCAGGTGGGAGAAGGGCGACAGGGTCAACCGGCCCTCCCGGGCGGCGGTGTCGTCCCCCAGTCGGGTGGCGGTCCAGGCGTGGGCGTACTCGTGCACCGTGAAGGACACGAAGAGGGCCGGAAGCCAGATGGCGAGGTCGCGAAGCAGGTCCGTCACGGGTCGTCGGCGCGTCGACCCCGGGGGCGCGCGTCGTCCCCTGGGGCGCTTGGCCTAGCCCTGAGCCCGGGGGGTGTCAACGGCGGGGCGAAGG
>DAPKRP010000624.1:0-6707 GCA_031800515.1 Polyangiaceae bacterium LLY-WYZ-14_1
CCGGGACGCCCCGGTAGCTACCCCAGCGCCCCCGCCAGGGCCCCGACTCCGGGACGCAGCCCAGATGCTCCGCGGCGCACTTCCCCAGGGCGATGATCACGTCCGGGGCCACCGTGGCAAGCTGCCCCTCGAGGAACGGGCGGCAGGCGTTGGCCTCCGGCGGCAGGGGCGTCCGGTTCTCCGGCGGGCGGCATTTGACCACGTTGCACACGTAGACCTCGTCCCGGTCGTAGCCCATCGCGGCCACCATCCGGTCCAGGAGCTGCCCCGCCTTGCCGACGAAGGGCGCTCCCTGCTGGTCCTCGTGATAGCCGGGGCCCTCGCCGACGAAGGCGATGCTGGCCGTCTCGCTGCCCCGGGCGAACACGCTCTTCGTCCGGTTCTCATGGAGCGCGCAGCGGGTGCAGGCCGCCGCCTCCGCCCGCAGCACCGCCAGGCTCGGCGGGCCATCCGTGCCGCCGGAGGGAACGTCCGCGGGGTCGTGGGCCGGCGCCGCTCCCCGGGCCTTCCCGCGATCCGCCCCCGGTGCCCGACCGATGATCGCCTCCTCTCCCGGTTCCGGCGGGCGGCTGGGCGCCGCGGGCGGGCCACTCGGGGTTCCCGTCGGCTCCCCCGGCGCCTCGGTGCGACCTTCCGCGGCGTCGGGCTCGCCGTCCGCCGAGCCGAGGAGCCCGACCTGCGCCGGGACGAGCCCGCCGCCCAGATGCCACTCCCAGACCAGCCAGGCCCGAGCCTCCGCCACCAGCTCGGCCAGCGCCTCCTCCGGCCGCCCGCCGTCCTGCTCCTCCTGGCTCACCGGATTCGCGGTACCGTGTCCCCATGCCCCCGGCAACCACCGCCGCCCTCTGGTCCCCGACTCCGCGGGCAGTCGGTGTCCTCGGGGCGGGAGGCCATGGGAAGGTTGTGGTGGCAACCTGTCAGGCGGCGGGTCTGGTGGTGGCTTGGGTCGCCGACGACGCTAGCAGCCGTTGGGGTCAACGTATCCTCGATGTCCCGATCCGTGGGCCCATCTCCCGGGTCGTCGCGGAGACGGCCGAGCCGATATTGATCGGCATCGGCGACAACCGGACCCGTCAGACCGTCGCGGAATCCCTCCCGCCGGACCGGGTCGCCCCCGGCGTGGTTCATCCCGCCGCGGTCGTAGCTCAGGACTGCCGGCTTGGCCGCGGGGCGGTCGTTTTCGCCGGAGCTGTCGTGCAGCCTGGCGGTGAGCTCGGCGACCACGTGATCGCGAACACCCGCTGCGCGATCGACCATGATGCTCACATTGGGGCCTTGGCGCATGTCGGTCCGGGGACGACGCTTGCGGGCGACGTCCGGGTCGGAAGGGGCGCGTTCATCGGTGCCGGCGCTACAGTAATTCCCGGTGTTTACGTCGGTGCATGGGCGGTCGTCGGCGCCGGGGCGGTCGTTATTCGACCGGTCCCTGGCGGGGCTACCGCCGTCGGCGTCCCGGCCCGGGTCTCGGAAGCCGGGGCTCCTACCCCCTGAGAAATCCCGGGGAAGAGTCGTAGTTGCCCCCACGGTGGCCACTCGCTAGCGTCGGGCCACGGGAGAACGAGCGCGCGTGCCCTCCAATGCACGAGTCGTGGTGACCGGCGGAACCGACGTCGGGCGCAAACGACAGCACAACGAAGACAGCTACGCGCTCCTCGAGTCGGAGCACCTCTACATCGTCGCCGACGGCATGGGGGGCCACGCCTCCGGGGAGGTCGCCAGCAAGATGGCGATCGAGACCCTGCGGGAGTTCTTCGCGGCGACCAACGAAGACCCGGAGGCGACCTGGCCCTACAAGATGGACCGGTCCCGGGGCTACGAAGAAAACCGCCTGATCACGGGGATCAAGCTCGCAAACCTCCGAATCTTCGAGGCCGCCCAGCAGGATGCCCGGCTCCGTGGGATGGGCACGACCCTCGCCGCCCTGCTCGTCGTCGCGGAAGGCGCGCTCCTCGCCCACGTGGGGGATTCCCGCATCTACCGCCTGCGAGACGGTCGCCTCGAGCAGCTGACGGAAGACCACTCCCTGCTGAACGACTACATCAAGATGAAGCGGCTCTCGGAGGAAGAGATCGCCAACTTCCCCCACAAGAACGTCATCGTTCGGGCGCTCGGCATGAAGGAGACGGTCAAGGTCGACACGCTCCTCGACGTGCCCCACCCGGGGGATGTCTACCTCCTGTGCAGCGACGGGCTCTGCGGCCCGGTGAGCGACGACGAGATGATGGAGGTGCTCCGGGGAGCCGGCGACCTCCACCAGGCGAACCAGCAGCTCATCGACCGGGCGAATGAGCACGGCGGCCCGGACAACATTACCTCGGTGATGGTGAAGGTGATCGGCACCGGCTGACCCACCGCCGACGGGCGCCGCCTTGCCCGGCCCCGGGGCCCGGGGCTAGACCGGGCCCTTCCTTCCGACCTGGTGAAATCGACATGAAAGTCTGCATGGTGGGGTCCGGCTACGTCGGGCTCGTGAGCGGCGCCGGCTTCGCCGAGACCGGCAACGACGTCATCTGCGCCGACATCGATCAGGGCAAGGTCGAACGGCTCGAACGCGGCGAGATCCCGATCTTCGAGCCCGGTCTGGAAGAGATGGTCGCCCGGAACGTCGAAGCCGGCCGCCTGTCCTTTTCGAGCGACATCCCGAAGTCCATCGGCTGGGCCCAGATCGTCTTCGTCGGGGTCGGAACGCCGCCCCGGGCCGATGGGGGCGCCGACCTCTCCGCCGTCGACGCCGTGGCCGAGACCGTCCGGGAACACGCCCAACGGGAGATGGTCCTGGTCTGCAAGAGCACCGTCCCCGTCGGCACCAACCAGCGGGTCCGGCGCATCGTCGAAGGGGCCAAACACCCCATCCACGTCGTCTCGAACCCCGAGTTCCTAAAGGAAGGCGACGCGGTCAACGACTTTCTTCGCCCGGACCGGATCGTCGTCGGCTGCGACCCGGACGACCGCTTCGCCCAGGACATGATGGCACGGCTCTACCACCCGCTGAGCCTCGACCGGGACCGGCTGTTGTTCATGGACCCGGCGAGCGCGGAGCTCACCAAGTACGTCGCCAACACCATGCTGGCGATGCGCATCTCCTTCATGAACGAGATGGCCGCCCTCTGCGAGCGGGTCGGCGCCGACATCCACGCCGTCCGCCACGGGGTCGGCAGCGACGGCCGCATCGGCCCGAAGTTCCTCTACGCCGGCCCCGGCTACGGCGGCAGCTGTTTTCCGAAAGACGTCAAGGCGCTGGTCCACACCGCCCGGGAGCACGGTCTCGAGCTCGACCTGGCGGGCGCGACGGACCGGGTCAATCAGCGTCAGAAGGGCGTCGTCGTCCGAAAGCTCAAGGAGCACTTCGAAGGCGACCTCCGGGGCAAGCGCATCGCCGTCTGGGGCATCACCTTCAAACCCCGCACCGACGACATCCGGGAAAGCGCCAGCCTCACCGTCATGGACGCCCTCCTCGCCGACGGCGCCGAGGTCGTCGCCCACGACCCCGAGGGAATGGCCAACGCCAAGGCCCTCTACGGCGACAAGGTCACCTTCGTCGACCGAGCCTACCAGGCCGCCGAAGGCGCCGACGCCCTCCTCCTCATGACCGAGTGGCGCCAGTACCAAAACCCCGACTTCGAGCGCCTCAAATCCGAAATGCGCGGCACCCTCCTCATCGACGGCCGCAACATCTGGGCGACCTACGGCGTCAGCCGCCTGGGCTTCACCTACGCCGGCATCGGCGTCCGAGCGTCCGCGTGAGGTCGACGGTCCTCGCGGCCGTCGGTTCGGTCCCCACGGAGATTCACGCCTACTCTCCGACGCTGGAATCCCCTACCGGCTCCCAGGCCGCTCCAAGGGGAACCCGGGCTGGGATGAGTTGGAACTGGGCTATATCCCTGTATCGTCCGGGGCCCGGTACGCCTGCCCGGTGAAGGCAACGCTCCGTATTGCATAGGATTGCGCTCCCAGGAGGACCCAAAGCGTGGACTGCGGCGTTTTCCTCGGGAAGCGTTGGACACCGGTGCCATCCGGCGGCAGCCCGCTGCCTGGCAAGCATGAGCCGAGTCGCCCGGCGGGAAACCGGAAGTGGCAAGAGGCTAAAGGCGCCGTCCTCGGGCCCGACCTCCGTCAGGTTCACGAAGAGTTTGAGGATTGAGGTCGGACGCGTGTCGCAATGCCAGTGATTCGAAAACACCTCAGACCGGCTGACGACTTCGGGCGGTACGTATTCGTTTCGCCAGGCGAGAATGCGATAAACGGCCATTTCCGTCCCGTACAGGTCCCCAACTGTATTCGTTATCTTCTCCTCGAGGAGATCTCGCAACTCTGGCAGATCACGGGAAGCGTCGCGGAGAATACGGCTGAAGGCAATCGTTCCACGGGCTTCGTTAAGTCGTGGTTTCGAGGTGTGGTCGTCCCGAATCAGTTTGTCGAACTTTGTGCGGATCGAGGCAAGCAGGCCTGGCGAGCCAAGTTCAAAGCGTACGAAACCATCCCGGCGAAGGCGCTGGGCGCTTTCCGAAGAAGGCTGGTGGACCAAGGCCCGTAAGCCGCCGGCAATGACACGGTTTCGAAGACCGATAACATTGAACGAAAGGCCTGCTGTGTTACCGAATGCGACAACTCCCGCCAATCTGTTGAACGTCGACTTCGGCATCATGAGACCGCCTTCTCAACGCCTTCAAATTTTTCGGAACGCGACCATGGGCGCCTTCTTCGGGTGCCCCCACTGACCGATGTCTTCGACGTCAGCGCCAAGGGGTTCGGCGACCTGACGAAACCAGTCTATATTGTGATACGCGATGTCGACCTCTTTGTCGCGACGTCGGTGCGGATTGCCGACGGTAAGCTCACCTGGATGGTAGGTCGCGAAGAAGCGCCCTCCCGGGGCGAGCCTACCCACGGTCGCGTCGATGCATTGTTTGGCGAGGTCAGGCGGGAGGTGATTGATCACGGATTGGGCCAGGGCAAAGTCGAAGTTCTGATCGATCGCAGAAAAGTCAAAGTTATCGATGCAGAAGAGGCGGGGGTTCCGGGATTCGAGCCCCTCGGCCGGCAGGACGCGTCGGCGAGCGAGGTCAAGCCGCCGGGTTTCCTTTTCAACCCCGAAATAGTGACCGGGCTCCAGAAATGCGATCGCATGCCGCCCGCCTCGGAGGGTTCCGCAGCCGACGTCGAGCAGGTAGTGGTGGGGCATGAGGCCTTGGGACCGCAGGAAGTCGAACTGCAGTCGGCCCATGCGCTCCCACTTCTCGCCGCTAGTCTGTTCGTAGTGGAAACCTATCCGGTCAGCGATGGACTGGAGACGCTTTCGAACTCGGCGACGAGCGCCCTGAACGTGCTCTGCGATCATTTCTTCCCTTGTCCGTGCGGGGGCCGGCCCAGCGGCGTCGCTGGTGGCGATACACTCTTGACGGGTCGGTAAGGATTTTCTGTAGCGGTTATCGAATGAGACGACGAAACTAGCCGAAGGAACGAGGCGTTCAGGGGTTGCCGGGGCCGGGCCTCCGGTTCAGCGTTCGCGACGAGGGACGGGTTCCGGTGCCAACGACGCAGCCGACATGGAAGGTCTAGCTGACGACGGCGTTCCGGGGGGATGCGACCTGCTCTTCCGCTGCGACGCCTCGGCGGCCATTGGTCTCGGGCATTTGAGCCGCTGCGCCAGTTTGGCGCGGGCGGCGAGGCGCAATGGGCTGAGGAGCGCTTTCCTGCTGAATGAGGCGGATTTTGACCTCCCACCTTGGGTCTTGGGGGGACTATCCGCCCGGGTGCTCCCGCGAGTACGACGCCCGGGAAGCGAGGAGGACCTTGCGAAGACGAGGGCCGCGGCTCTGCGCCTGGGGGTCCGGTGGGCGGTAGTCGACACCTATGCCGCCAGGAAGCCGTTTTTCGATGGCCTCAGGACCAACGCCTTTCGAGTGTGTGTGATCGACGACTTGGCGGACCGGGACGTCTCGGCCGCGACCCTCGTGGTCAATCCGACCCCCGGCTCCGAGCCCTGGGCAGGTAGGCGGACCGCGAACGCCGAGACACTCGCGGGTTCGAAGTACGCCTTACTGCATCCAGCGTTCCGACGGGAGCGGGAGCATCGCGGTGAGTTGCCTGCTCTGCCGCCAAGGCGCGTCTTGGTGAGCCTCGGTGGATCAGACCCCCGAAGCCTCTCTGGACCGGCCGTTCGGGCGATCAACCGGCAACTGCCCGAGGCGATCGTCTCCCTCGTGCTAGGACCCGCGGCCTCTTCAGCGCTGGTCTCCGGTCTAGAAGAAAATTCCCGCATCTCCGTCCTTCGAGGCTTGAGCCCGGCTCGGATGGCGGAGGAGATGGCTCGTAGCGACCTTGCGATCACGTCGCCGAGCACGACCGCCTGGGAACTGTCCTGTCTGGGGGTGCCCACCCTGGCGGTCGTGATCGCGGACAATCAGAGGCGTAATGCTGCGGTTCTCGTGACGCGCGAACTCTGCGAGGTGGTCGAGGGCGACAGTGGCGAACGAGGCATTTCCTCTGGGCTCAAGCGGATGCTTGGTTCGCCGTTCGGTGAGTGGGCACACCGGCTCGACCGGTGGCGCAGTCTCTGCGATGGCCTCGGCGCGACCCGCGTCGCTCGCCGTCTTATCGACTGCGACCCGACCGCTCGGGTTTGAAGGCGAGGGGCCGAGAAAGCAACGGAGCTCCCAAGACATGCCTGACCTCCAGCTCACTTTGCCGCCGGCGCGAACTCTGCT
>DAPKRP010000625.1:0-10506 GCA_031800515.1 Polyangiaceae bacterium LLY-WYZ-14_1
GGACCCGCCGGTGCCCGTCGCGGGGGCCGCCGGCGACCTTCCCGGCGGTTTCGTCTACGGCGTCGTGCCCCCCGCCGACTGGTCTGCCGACCACGCCTTCCCCGACCCCCCCGACCTCGCTGCGATCGATGGCCAAGAAGGGCAAGAAGGAGTCGAGCCCCGGTGAGCTCCTGGTGGCCCGAAACCCGAAGGCGACGGCGAAGCTCGACATCGAAGAACGGCTCGAAGCGGGGCTCGTCCTCACGGGATCGGAGGTCAAGAGCCTGCGAAACCGAAGGGCGGACCTCGAAGGGGCCTACGCCACCATCGACGGTGGCGAGCTCTTCCTGCATCAGATGCACGTCGCGCCCTACGAGCAGGCGGGCGCCTTCGGCCATGCCCCGAAGCGCACCCGGAAGCTGCTGGTCCACAGGCGACAGATCGAACGCCTCCAGGGTCGGCTTGCTCTCCGGGGCTTCACCCTCGTGCCGCTGCAGCTCTACTTCAAGAATGGCCGCGCCAAGATCGAGCTCGGTCTGGGGAAGGGGAAGGCCCAGTCGGACCGTCGGGAAGCCATCCGGCGAACCATCGACCTCGCCGAGGCGCGGCAGGCGATGCGCCGAGGAAAGGGCAAGGTATGAACGAAGTCGGTCGCGGCGGCGGGGGCGGCGGCTCACCGGAGCCGCCCGCGCCGCGTCGGGCCGGCGGCCCGGCGGGTGGGGCGACGGATCCAGCAGGAGGCAGCGTCCCGGTGTGCATCGACGACGCCGTCTCGGCCTGGGCGCTCGCCCTCGCCGGGGACCGCCTGGAGCTCGACGCGCCGGAGGCCTACGCCCCCGGGCAGCCGGTGCGCCTTCGCTTCGACCTTCCGGCGGGGGCGGGCCAGCCCGAGGTCGCGGCCCGCGCCCGGGGCTCGACCAGGACCCCGGAGGGGCGGTTTTCGGTGTCCCTGCGGCTGGTCGACCTGCGCAGGGAAGTGCGGCGGGCGCTCGTCGAGGCCCTCTCCCCAGGAGCCTGAGTGCGCCGGTCGCCGGAAGCGGCGGTCGCCCGGCCGGCCCCGCGTCCTGGTCGGGGTCGTCCCACGCGGCGCGCCGAGCCGGACCGGTCCGTACCCACCACGGTTGTGTTCGTTAACACGGTTGGTGCCGGTTCGACTGCCGCCCCGGTGACCCTCCGCTATAAGGTTCTCAACGTATTTTTCCGTTCACACTGGTAGACTGTGGCCATCCCGGTAGATTCCCGACCCCCGCGCCCCGCCTCGGAGCCGCCGGCGTCCCCCGCGTCGGGGCCCCGCCGGGTGCGGGGCTCCGATGCCTACCGCCGGGTGCTCGAAGAGCTCACCACCGTCCTGTCCCCCGCCGTCGGCCGACGCGTCCTCGACGAGGGCTTTTTCGCGGCGGGCGCCAGCCCCGAGGAGGCCAACACCTACGACCTGCGCTTCGCCCTGCTGGAAACCCTGCCCGACGGCCTCGGCCGGGTGCTCCGGGACCCGGAGGCGGTGCATGCGGTGCTAGCGAGCCTGGAGGAGGCCTTGGTGAGCGCCCACCGACCCCCGCGGCTCGGGGAGTCGGGCAGCCTGCCCGGGATGCTATCGGCGGTGGTGCCGGGCCATGGCCCGGACGGGAACCCCGGCGGCGAGGCGAACGGCGCCGCGGGTCTGTCGAGGCCCTCGGGGTCGACGGTGCCCGCCCCGCCGCCGACCTTCACCGACCTCGGGGAACTCGACGCCGGCGGCCTGCGCCACCGCTCGCCCCGGTCCGGTCCGCGGGCTCCCGCCGCTATATCGGCCTCCCCGCCTCCGCTCCGATTCCCCGCCCGCCGGGGCTCCCGCCGGCCCGCGGTCCCCCGCTTCAGCTCCCCGGTCCCCCCGCCGGGTAGCTAGTCGCGAACCGGCTGCCGGGTGTCGCGACCGAGGTCCATCCGTCGGGTCCGCGCCCCCTCCTTTCTCCCTAGGGCGATTCGCGGTATACCGCGCCCTCGGCGGTGGCCGGGGACCATCGGGCCCGACCCCGCCCTCGTTCTGGGAGGCTACGCTTGCTTCGCTCCTTTGTGCTTCGGTTCCTTCGTGTCCGCGCCGCGCTGCGGCCGCTTCTCCGACCGGGCGTCCGCCCGGTGCCGGCCCTCGCCCTCCTGTTGCCCGTCCTCGCCGTGCTCTTCGCGGGCGCCTGCGGCGACGATGGCGACGACGGCATGGCCGGGGATGATGACGACGACGACATGATGGTCGGAGACGACGACGACGACATGATGGCCGGCGACGATGACGACGACGGCCCGCTCATGAGCCAGATCTTCGGCCCCTGCACCCAGAGCGCCGACTGCGTCGACGACGACGAAAACGCCCTCTGCCGTCCCCCGGGCTTCGGCTACGCCACGGGCTCTTGTTCCCGCCGCTGCGAGGCCGGCGGCGGCTGCTCCGTCCGGGTCGACGGCAGCCGCATCAATCACGTCTGCCTCGACGACGACGACGCCGTGCTCGCCGCGACGGGCCTGCCTCGTGGCCTTGGGAACACCTGCCACGAGCTGTGCGACCTGAGCGCCTCCTGCGAGCCGGGACAGGTCTGCGCGACCCAGACGGATGCCATCGCCGGAGGTCAGCCGACCACCGCGGGCAACACCTGCATCCCCTGGGCGTGCGCCCCGGACGGAACCTGCGCCGGGGACGCGATCTGCGGTCCGGGGGGATTCTGTATCGACGCCGACGACATGCCGACGGGCACCGCGGGTATCGGGGAACCCTGCGGCTCGGCGAACGTCTGCGCGTCCGGCCTCTGCGACACCGCGCCCCTCGCGGGCGCGCGGGCGGGCGGAAACCTCTCCTTCCCGCTCGTCTTTCCCCGGCTCTGCGCGGCCAACTGCATCCTTCCGCCGGGCTACAACTCGATCAACTTCTACGACCCCGCGGGCTCCGGCCCCGGCCTGCCGGAAGGCAGCTGTGGGGCGGGCAACGTGTGTCTTCCGCGCTTCTTCCAGGCTTTCTTCGGAAGTGAGGACGGAAATACCTTCCGGACGAATCGCCTCGAGTATATCGAAGGCGGGAGCCAGCTCGGGCAGCGCGACCCGGGCCGTTGTTTCCGGGGTTGTGCCGGCGACGACGACTGCGAGTCGGGGCAGGTCTGCGTGAACGAGTTCACCTCCTACCCGCTTGGTTCGGAGGTGTTCAGCTACGGCAACGGCGTTTGCCTCCCGGACCCGAACGACGCGACCTGACCCGCACCCTGCTGGCCGCTTCGGTACCCGACCCATAGCGGCGCGACCGACCCACGAATCAACCTTTGGCGGGCCGGCAGCGGCCCGGATGACCCGACAGGAGCCCGACGATGCGATTCGCTTCTCTATTGACCAGCCTGCTGCTCTGCCTGTTCGCCATGGCGTGTGCGAACGACGTCGACGACGACGAGGGACCCGATCCCATGGTTGGCGACGACGACGACGACGACACGGCCGTGGGGGACGATGACGACGACGACGACGACCAGATCTCCGCCAGCTGTGACGACGTCGTTCCGACCAGCGGATTCGGAACGATCATCGGCGAATACCTGCCCGGCTTCACCCTGGAAGAGTGCGGCGCGGGCGTGGATGCGGAGTTCTCCCTCTACGGAGACAGCTTCTGCTCGGTGAATGAAGACGGCACGCTCAACCGCCCGAAGGCGACCTTCGTCGCGATGGCGGCCGGCTGGTGCCCGCCCTGCCGGATCGAGACCGAGGCGCTCACCAACGGGGGCATCGCCGCGGAGTACGAGCCCCGGGGCGTCCGCTTCGTGCAGGTCGTCATCCACAACAACAACCCGAACCGCAACACCCCCGCCGACCGGGCCTTCTGCGACGGCTGGGTCGACCAGTACAACCCGAGCTACCCGACGCTGCTGAACAACCCCCTGGTGGACGTCGAGTCCAACGTGCTCCGCGGGGAAGCGCTGCCGTTCAGCGTCGTCCTCGACCAGGACGGTCGGATCGTCAAGGCGGACGAGGGATTCAACGAAGCCAACCTCCGGGCCACCCTCGACGAGGTCCTCGCCGACGCCGAGGACTGAGACCCGGTCCCGAACGACAGAAGCGTGCGGCTGGGCGCGATGCCCGGCCGCGCTCTTTTTTGGTGGGTTCATCGTTGAGACCAGCCAGCGCGAGGAACGGCTCCAAGACGCGCATGGAGACTCGGAGCCGGAATGGCGTGGTGGCCGCGGTGATGGCCGCCGCCTCCTGGTGGATCGCTCCCACCTGGGCGATGGCTCAGGACGAGGATCCGCCGCCCGCGGTGGGGTCCGTGGACGACGCCGCCGACGACGGTGACGCCGCCGCCGGGCTCGAAGAGCTCGCTCCGGCGGCGTCGCCGACCGACGAAGACCCGGTGCTGCCGGAGGAAGCGGACCCCGGGTCCCCCGCCGTGCTGCCCCCGCCCCCGGCGCAGGCCAACCAGTACGACGAGCTTCCCGACCTACCGGTGTTCGGACCCACCTCCTTCAGCTTCACGAACACCACCATCGGCTGGTTCTGGAACGACGACTTCGACGATGTGAGCTTCGACGACCAGCTCTTCGGCTTCGCGGAGCGCTTCGAAATGTCGATGCAGGGGACCGAGCTCCGCTTCCAGGCCCGCTTGGACGCCTTCCTCCCCATCTACATCGACGATACCTGCGACCAGGTGCCCGGCCTCGGACCGGGGCAGGCGGCCAACGCGGACGACGTCGAACGGCGGAACTGCCTGCAGGATCGGGAATCCCGTTTCGATATCCGGCCCGAGCGCATCACCCTCCACTGGCAGCGGGGCCCCTGGACCGTCGACCTCGGGGACAGTCGAGCCGTGCTCGGCCGGGGTCTAGCCCTCAGCCTTCGCCTGGACGACATCCTCGGCGTGGACCTCGCGGTCCGGGGCGCCCAGCTCGCCTACGACGGAGGCGAGCTCTACGCCAAGCTCCTCGGCGGTCTCGCCAACCCCCAGAATCTGGACCCGGTCACCCTCCAGATCGTTCCGGACCCGGGGGACATCCTCGCCGGGGGCGAGGTCGGCTACCGTTTCGGAGACCGGCAGCAGGTCGACCTGGGCGTGCAGGGAACCATCACCGAGTTCGGCGAGCGTGGTTCCCCGTCCGAGCTGCTCCGGGAGACGGGGCGGGTCGGCATCGCTGGGGTGCACCTGTCCCTGCCGGCGCTCTTGGATTACCGGGCGAACTTCTACGCCGAGTACAACCAGCTCTGGCGGAACGACGAATTCGTCAATCGGGATGGTGAGGTCACCCAGCGGGATCTGCGCCGAGGCCGGGCGCTCTACGGCCAATTCCAGTGGCAGGCGCTCGACAACCTGTCCGTGCTGGTCGAATGGAAGGACTACCGGGACTTCCAGAACCAGGTCCGGGTGGACGAGCTTCGCCGAGGGGAGCCCGTCCCCCAGTATCAGTACAGCGTCCTCCCGGCCCTCGAACGAGACGAAGAGCGCATCCGGGGCACCCATAACGCCCGGGGCGGCCGCCTCCAGCTGGACTACGGATTCTTCCCGGGGGATTGGAGCCTGTCGGGGAACTTCCTGGGCTACGGGCACGCGGAAGACCCCGAGGTCGACCCCTGGGACGACACGCTGGTGCTCCACGGCTACGTCGAGGTGCAGAAGGCCAACAACGAGATCGATCCGGACCGGGTCGGGTGGGCCTTGGACCTGGTCGCGGGCTACCGGCGGGAGACGCTCATCACGGGGGGGACGGATAGCGCTGGTATTCCCCGGAGCCCGGGCGACCTCGACTGGGAGGTCATCCACGGCATCGCCGACGGGAGCATCGTGTTCGGCGACCACTCCCTCCAGCTCCGGCTGCAGCACCGGATCGAATCCCGCCTCGAGACCGTGGAGTACGCCGAGTACATCCGGGGGGAAGCCGTGCTCACCTATTCCTGGCGGGGCATCATCCGCTTCGCTCCGGCCCTTCGGTGGAACACGGAATTCGCCGACGCACCGTCCGCCTATCCCGGATTCGACGTGCGCTGGGACTTCGCCCCCGGGAGCTTCCTTCAAGCCTTCGGCGGCCGGACTCCGGGTGGCCTCGTCTGCTCCAACGGCGTCTGCCGAGAGGTGCCGCCCTTCGAAGGCGCCCGGGTGGACCTGGTGCTCCGCCTCTGAGAGGGTCGGTCAGAATAAGCGAACGGAGCATTATTTAGATCGACCCTCTGAGAGCCTCCAGTGACCGCCCGAGCACGTATAGGTGAAGCCGATGCCCCCCTCGAACGTCCAACCCGCGATGACCGCACCGACCGCCGCCACCCGCCTTCGCCTCGCCGCCGGAGCGCTCGCCGTCCCTCTGGCGCTGCTCGCCGGGATCGCCGCCGTCACCGTCGCCCCGAGCGCCGGCGAGGCCCGGGTCGGGGAACGGCCCCCGGCCTTCGAGCTCCCCGCCGTGCCCGGTGGGCGCTTCCAGGGACGCTTCGACCTCGGTCCGCACCTCGGGGAGCACCCGGTCGTCATCCTGTTCTGGGCGACCTGGTGCCAGCCCTGTAAGCAGCAGCTGCCCCTCTACGAGCAGCTCTACCAGCGCTACAAGGACCAGGGGCTCCAGGTCGTCGCGATCAGCATGGACGACGCCAGCACCATCAGCCGGGCCGGGCCGGTGGCGAGCCGCCTGAACCTTTCCTTTCCCGTGGTCAGCGATCTCGACAGCGCGGTCACGGCCCGACTCAACAATCGCCGCGCCGCCCCCTTCACCGTGTGGATCGACCGTCGCGGTCGCATCGTCAAAGAGATGGAGGGTTTCACCCTGGCCGAGCGGAGCGACATCGTCCGCGGGGTGGCCCAGCTCGTCCGCCCAGGAAGCTGAGTCGACGGCGGCGAGCCCACGCCGACGCTGCCTCGGCTCCGCGGCTCGGTCGGTCTTTGGACCGATTATCTTAGACGACTGCGGCGGCGCCCAGGGTGGGCTCGGCGGCGAGCTCGGCCAGGCGCTCCAGAACGGGGGGGTAGCCGGAGGCCAGAGTCATGAAACGCGCAGCAGGGAGCCGCAGCAGCAGGAGCTCGCTCGCCGCCCGCAGGGTCACCGGAGCCGGGCTGTGCTCGATGAGGGACCGTTGGCCGATGATGGCGCCGGGTCCCAGGGTGGCACCGCCTGTCGGGGAAGAGGCTGGGTCCGGGGCGCCGAGGGTGGCGTCGACGGCCCCGGCGGCCCGGGCGACCCCGACCTCCTGTACCAAGCGGCCCTGGAGCAGGACGTAGAGCCCGTCGGATCGCTTGCCCTCGGCGACGAGCACGGTGCCTTCGTCGGCGCGTCGCACCTCGAACATGCGGGCGAGCTCCCGGCGGATCTCGGGTGGGAAGCCCCGGAAGAGGCTCGAGGTGCGGAAGAGGTTGGCGACGAGTCGCCGGGTGAGCAGCTCGATGAGCAGGTCGTGAACCACCGGCGCCCGGGCAGCGACCGCGTCCAGGGTGTCCTTCGGCACCCGCAGGGCCGACAGGCGGCCGTCGACGACCACGTCCGCCCGACGCCGGGCCCCTTCTAGCAGGCAGCTTTCCCCGAACACGTCTCCCTCACCGAGGGCGATGGGTCGTCGGTCCTCGAGCCCGGGCACGGTGACCTGGACCCGCCCCTCGACGATGGTGAAGAGGGCGTCGGCGGGCTCGTCGGTCCGGACCACGACGTGCCCGTCGTCGAGCTCGACCAGGGTGGCGCCCCCGACGAGCTCGAGGAGCACGTCCTTCGGAACCTCGGCGAACAGGGGAAAGACGGGTAGGAGCGCCAGGGTCGAGGCGGTCGTCGGCGGCGGCGCCTCGGCGAACAAGGACGCTGGGTCGACGGGGGTCGGGCGGTCTTCCTGTTCGAGGAGCTCGACCTCCGACAGGTCCACCTCGATCGATCGCTCTTGGTCCGCGTCCCCGAAACGAACCTCGTCGCTGGCTGCGTCGGCGGCGGGCTCGAGCTTCGGGGCGGCGGCGGCGACCCCGCCTTCCGGGGCGGCATCCGGGTCGTAGCCGCCGGGTCGCTTCCGCCGGTGGACGGCCCGGGCCGCCCCCGGGTCGACCCGTTCCAGCACGTCCCCTCGGCTCGGGTCGAGCCCGGTGATCACCTTGGCCATCGCCACGGCCCGGGTCAGGAAGCCGAGAGCGGCATAGCGGTCGACGGCGTCTTCGTAGGCGGCGACGGCCTCCCCGGTCCGGCCGAGGCGGAGCAGGGCGTCCCCCAGACGGTGGGGCCAGCGGGGCTCGGCGGATTCCAGCCGGGCGAGCTCCCCGAGGGGAGCGATGGTGGCCGCCAGCTCCCCCCGCCGAAGCGCCAGGTCGACCCCTTCCCGCAGCTGCCGGATCTGCCGTTCACCGTCGCTGGTCATGTCGTCGTCGAGGTGCGCGAGCCCGGGGCCGAGCGATCAGCGCGCCCGGGGGCGGTCTGGTGGAAGGGTACGGCCGGGGGACCTAGGGTTCGAGGTGCGATGGGACTGACCCTTCGGCTGATCCGAGCGTTATTCGTCTTCGGACGGATCTTTCTGAGCTACCTGCTTCAGCTCGGGCTCTGGCGCCTGTTCCGACGCTGGCAGGTCGACCCGAAGACCGGGCGGGAGCACGCGGTGATCCCCGACTGGCTGTCCCGGCGGCGGCAGCGGATCGACCGGTTGAACGCCGGTCGCATGCTCCGCGGGATCCTCCGGCTGAAGGGCGTCTACATCAAAGCCGGCCAGGTGCTCTCGATCATGGGGGGCTTTTTGCCTCGGGTCTATGGCGAAGAGCTCGAGCAGCTCCAGGACCAGGTTCCGCCCCGCCCCTTCCCGGAGATCGAGAAGGCCTTCCGGAAGAACTTCCATAAGTCTCCGGCGGAGCTCTTCGAGCGCTTCGACGAGCAGCCCCTGGCCGCCGCCTCCTTGGGCCAGGTGCATCGCGCCTGGCTGGCGGACGGCCGGGCGGTCGCGGTCAAGGTGCTCTACCCGGGGATCCGGGGGGTCATCCGGGTGGACATGCGGGTCATTCGCATCGCCATCCGAGCCACCCAGTGGCTGGTTCCCGTCGCCAACCTGGAGCGGGTCCACGACGCCCTGGTCGATCTGCTGCGCCGGGAGACGGATTACACCCACGAGGCGGCCTGCATGCGGGCGATGGCGGCCAACTTCGAAGAGGAAGACGACATCGTCTTCCCGGAGCCCGTCGACGAGCTGACCACCAGCGACATCCTGACCATGTCCTTCATGGAGGGGGTCAAGATCACCGCCTTCGACCAGCTGGAGCGGCTCGGGGTCGACCGCAGCCGGATCGCCGAGCGGCTGATCCAGGCGTTCTACAAGATGGTCTTCGTCGACCGGCTGTTCCACGCCGACCCGCACCCGGGGAACTTCCTGATCCAGGCCGCGGACGACGGGAGCCCGCGCATCGTCATCCTGGATTTCGGCGCCGTCTCCGAGCTGCCGGACCACACCGTCGAAGGCTGCCTCGACATCCTGCAGGGGTTCTTCGAAGGCCGGGAAGAGCTCCTGCTCCAGGGCTTCGACCGGATCGGTTTCGCTGCCCCGACCGGCAACCAGGAGCTCGTCCGAAAGACGGCCACCGCCTACTTCCAGAAGCTTCTCAAGATCGACGCCCGGACGCCGTCGGCGCTGATGAACGCCAAGCGGGAAGACCTCGAGCATCTGGTCGACCCGGAGGTGGAACGCCGGCGGCTCCGAGAGCTCATGCGATCCGTCCAGTACCCGGATGGGTGGTTTTACGTCGAGCGGGCGGCGGTGCTGATGTTCTGGCTGGTCGCCCAGCTCGACGCCGACCTGGACACCCTCCAGGTCGGCTTCCCCTACGTGTTGCCCCTCATCGCCGAGCGCACCGCGGGCCAGGCCCCGGACCCGTCGTCCCCGGAGCCATCCCGTTCCTCCGGGGACGAGACCCCGCCCCCGGCCCCGTCGACGAGCTGAGGCTGGGCCGGCGCAAACCCGGTCCGAGCTTGTGAGCACCGGTACCAGGCGTCGCCCCGGTCAGCGGGGCAGGGTGGCGGCGAGGTTCCGGGCGCCGAGCAGGCCCACCCGGGTGTTGGTGATCACCGCGGCCTGCATCGCTTCCAAGAGCGGAGTCATCCGACCCTTTCGGGTGAACGCCGCCCGAAACGCCTCGGTCTTCAGCGCTGGCAGAAGCTTCGGGGCGATGCCCCCGGCCAGGAACACCCCCCCGGTGGGCAGGCACTTGAGGGCCAGGTTCCCCGCCTCGGCAGCGTAGAGGTCGGCGAACATCCGGACCGCTTCCGCGGCCGCCGGGTCGGTTTCGTTGCAGCCGGCATCGCCGATCACCGCGGCGGCGTCCGATTCCTGCTGCATCCGGGCGCTCATCTCCGGGCTGGCGGGGAAGCGACCGCTCTGGGTCACGAACTCGTAGAGGGTGACTAGGCCTGGTCCCGACACGGCCCGCTCGTAGGAGACCCGGTCGTGCCGTCGAAGCAGAAACCGAAGGAGGGCGATCTCGTCTTCGTTCCGCGGGGCGAGGTCGCAGTGGCCACCCTCGCTTGCGATCACCCGAGGCGGCAGGCCGTGGGGCATCGGCACCAGGATCGCTTCCCCGAGCCCGGTGCCCGCCCCGATGATGGCCAC
>DAPKRP010000626.1:0-4095 GCA_031800515.1 Polyangiaceae bacterium LLY-WYZ-14_1
CCGGCAGACCTCCGGGCCGCCCTCCCCGGGGGGACCGCCGCTCTGCTCGTCTGGCGGGATGACCGGCCGGGGCCCGCCGAGGGGGACGCCAGCATCCGAGCTCGTCGGCTGGGCGCCGACGGGCAGCCCCTCGGCGAGGAGCTCGTCCTCGACACGACGCCGGGGGGCGACCGGACCGCACCGGCCGTCGCCGCCGGGGTGGCCGGCTTCGCCGTCGCCTGGGTACGGGATGGCAGCGAGATCCGCGGACGGTTCCTCGATCCGGAGGGTCGCTTCCTTCTGAGCCGGGACCGCTTCCCCACCACCGACGACTTCCTGGTCGGCGTCGGGGTCTCCGTGTCCGCCCCGACGCTGGCCCTCGGGGGGGAGGGGCGCGTGGTGTTCCTCTGGGAAGAAGAGGAACCGGACACGACCCGGATCGAAGGCCGGGTGCTGCCGACGCCATGACCCGCCGGTCGCCGACCTGCTACACCGAGCCGCCATGGGTGGCGGCGGTCTCATCCTCTACCTCTACGGGCTGTGCTTCTGCCTGACCTCCCTGGTGCTGCTGACGGCCTTCGGTCTGGTCGCCCTCGACCGCATCCAGCGCCGCCGGGCGGGGAAGGGCCCCCGCTACCGCGCCCGCACCCTTCCGATCCGCCGCTCCTCCGCGCCCCCCGGAGAGGAGCCGCCGGCGGATTAGGATCATCCGCGGGATCCCGCCGCTCCCTTCGAGCTGGGGGCCGTCTTTCCGGGCTCGAATTTCCCGCCAGAGGTACTACCCTCCGGCCATCCCGCCCGCCGACCGAAACGTCCAGGATTCCGGGGAGGTCCCCGACCAGGCCCCCAGCGACGGGGACCGGCCGGCGGCCTCCCCCGGGAACCGCCACCGCGCCGTCCCGCGACTGGGCCGTCGGGTGGCCCTCGCGGTCTACGGGGTGGCGGTGACCTGGATGGTCGGGGCCGCCTTCTGGTCCGTGCCGCCCCAGGTGTTCGCGGGTCGCGCCGATCCGGCGGGGACGGCGGACGACCGCATCTGCCCCGGCTCCCTGGCGCGCCTGGAGGCCGAGCTCTACGCCGACGCCCTCGGCGCCCTCGAGCCCGGCGATCGGCGTCCGGTGCCCCGGGAACGGTGGTGGCGCGCCTGGGACGCCGAGCACGCCTCCCTCGCCGAGCTCTGCGGCGGCCGTTGGGCGGAGGCGCACCGCGACCTCGGCCGCCTTCGCTACCGGGTCCAAGCCCTCGTCGACCGTTTCCAGGGGGAGACGGGCGCGCTGGCCCGCTCCGTCCACGAACAACTGGCGGCTCCCAGCGAGAAGCCGCCGGAGAACGAGCTTCCATGACCTCCGAGACCCAGGCCACCGAGAGCCAGGCCGCCCCGGCCGCCGAGGCCCCCGAACCGAAGACCTTCGACGCCCTACCCCTCAGCGCCTCCGTGCGGCGGGCCCTCGACGAGATGGGCTTCACCCATCCCACCCCGGTCCAGCTCGAGGTCTACGAGCCCGCGGCGGCCCACCACGACCTCATCGTCCAGTCCCGCACGGGCACCGGGAAGACGGCCGCCTTCGGCATCCCCATCGTCGACCGCCTGGTCCGGGACGAGCCCGGCGTGCAGGTCCTCGTCCTCGCCCCGACCCGGGAGCTCGCCCTCCAGAGCGCCCGGGAGATCTCCCGGATCGGGGCCCACAAAGACCTCCGGACCACCGCCGTCTATGGCGGGGCCCCGATGGAAAAGCAGGTCCGGGAGCTCCGGGCCGGCGCCCAGATCGTCAGCGGCACGCCCGGTCGGGTGCTCGACCATCTCCGGCGCGGAACCCTGGACGCCCGGGGGATCCGGGTGCTGGTGCTCGACGAGGCGGACGAGATGCTCTCGATGGGCTTCGCCAAGGAGCTCAACGCCATCGTCGAGCGGCTGCCCCCGGACCGCCAGACCCTGCTGTTCTCCGCGACGGTCGACGACGACGTCCGCCGGCTGAGCCGGCGACACATGTCGGACCCGCACTTCATCACCCTGTCCGGGGACCGGGTGGGGGCCGAAGGGGTCGACCACTTCGTCTACTTCGTCACCGGCGCCGCCCGGGAGCAGGACCTGGTCCGGATCCTCGAGGTGGAAGACCCGGAGAGCGCGATCGTCTTCTGCAACATGAAGAGCGAGACGGAGCTCGTGGCGGCGGCCCTCCAGCAGGCGGGCTTCGAGGCGGACTGGCTCAACGGGGACCTCCCCCAGAGCGAGCGGGAAAAGATCATGGACGCGACCCGGCGGGAGAAGCTCCGCTTCCTGGTCGCGACGGACGTGGCAGCCCGCGGCATCGACATCAGCCACCTGACCCACGTCATCAACTTCACCTTTCCCCCGAGCATCGAGCAGTACATCCACCGCACCGGCCGAACGGGTCGCGCGGGACGGACCGGCACCGCCGTCTCCCTGGTCAGCCCTCAGGAGATCGGCAACCTCTACTACCTCCGGCTGCAGTACAAGGTGTTCCCGATCGAGCGGTCCCTGCCCACCGAGGGCGAGGAGCGGACCCGGCGGGAGGCGGACCGGGTCACCTTGCTCGAGCAGGCGTTCCCGGACACGCCGCCGGAGATCGACCTGGCGGTCGCCCGGCGCCTCATGACCCATCCCCAGGCGGAACGGATCCTCGGGGGGCTGCTCCGGGCGTTCTTCGGAGCCCGGGGCGGCGAGGTGGACGAGGAAGCGGCGGCGGCGCGCCGGGCCCGGCCTCCCCGGGGAGACGAGTCGGAGGAGACGGCCAGCGCCTCCGCCCCCGCCGGCGCGACCAACGGGCGGCCACGGCGGGGCCGAAAGAAGCGCGCCCCCGAGGCCGCGGCGGACGTACCGGGGGAGGACGACGCCCCGGACGACGACGCGGCGGTCCTCTACGTCAACATCGGCCGCCGAAACGGGATCCGGGCCGGCGACCTCGAAGAGCTCCTGCTCGAAGAGGCGGGCCTCGACGAGGACGACATCCTACGCATCCGGATGCGGGACCGGCACAGCTTCGTCGAGGTCCCCGGGGACCGGGCGGACGAGGTGATCGAGGCGCTCTCGGGCACGCGCTTCGACGACCGGGACCTCTTGGTGGAACGGGCGAAGACCGCCAGCTGACCGTCGTCGGGTTCTCCCGCTGTCGGGATCCCGGGTCGGCTCAGAACCGGATGCCGTTCTTGGCCCGGTGCTCCAGCCAGCGCCAGGCCAGCCACCCGGACACACCGATGCCGGCGATGCTGAGCGGCGTGAGCCCGACGGCCAAGGTCACCGCGGTGGTGGCGGCGGCGGACCCGCCGGCGGCGAACCCCCGACGCCGGGATTCGGCCACCACCTCGGTCCGCGGCTTGATCGCGTCGCCCACCCTAGGACCTAGCACGGGCCCCACGGCATCGCACCGGGAGGCGGGGCGGCGGCGATCTCCTTGAAGGGCCCCCGTCGGCAGGTCTTAATGCCGCTTCGATGGCGACGGAACGCGCCTCGGCCGCGGCGCCGGCGGGGACGAAGGGGCTGACCGTCGGCGAGCTCGTCTCCGGCCGCTTCGAGATCTGCGGCCCGGGAACGCCGACCTCCTTCGGGGTGCGCTACCCGGCGGTCGACCGGGAGTCCGGCGCCGCCGTCGCCCTCGAGGTCTTCCCCCGGACCGTCTTCCCCCACCCCCGGCAGGTCGACTCCCTGCGCCGGGCCGTTCGACGCTTCGCGAAACGGACCCACCGGAGCCTCCGCACCGTCTACGCCATGGGTCTCACCGAGGGGGACGCCCCCTTCGTCGTGGTCGAGGCGATGGATGGCCTGCACCTGGCCGGCATCCTCTCGGACCCGAGCCGGCCCCGGCCCTACCTTTCCCCCAGGGGGGCCTACAACGTCGTCGCCCATCTCGCCGCCGCCCTCGAAGCGGGCCATCCGAGCCGGGTGCACGGCGCCCTCCGCCCCCACTGCGTGCAGGTGTCGAGCCGGGGGCGGGTGAAGCTCGGGGACCTCGGCACCGCCTACGCCATGCTCCGGGTGGCCGGCGTGGATGGGTTCCCAGCGGACGAGCAGCTCTACCTCGCCCCCGAGCTCTTCGAAGAAGACGGTCGTCCCACCCCGGCCACGGACGTCCACGGCCTGGCCGCCGTGCTCTACGC
>DAPKRP010000627.1:0-13996 GCA_031800515.1 Polyangiaceae bacterium LLY-WYZ-14_1
GTCCCTCATCCCCGGGTCACGCTGCGCCTGTCGGCGCTGACCCTGCTCGCCCTGCTCGCCACCGGCGGGCGTTGCAGCGGCCGGGACGCGCCCCCGCCCCAGGCGGTCCAAGGACCCGCCGGCGCCGTCGCCACCGGGGACGGCGAGAGCCAGCCCGGGGGAAGGACGGACCCCGGCGCGCCGTCGACGGGGCAGGTCACGTTGAGCGTCGTCGGGCTGAACGACCTCCACGGGCACGTCGAGCGCCTCCCCATCATCGCCGGCTACGTCGAGAACCTCCGGAGGGTGCGACGGCGGGATGGGGGTTCGGTCCTCGTCGTCGACGCCGGGGACCTCTTCCAGGGCACCCTCGCCTCGAATCTCGGGGAGGGACAGGCGGTGGTCGATGGCCACGAGGCCCTCGGGGTCGCCGCCGCCGCCGTCGGGAACCACGAGTTCGATTACGGTCCCGTCGGGGAGGACGCGGTGGTCGGGCCTGGGGGGGACGGCGACCCCCGGGGCGCGCTGAAGGCCCGGGCGGCGGAGGCGGATTTCCCGCTTCTGCTCGCCAACGTCCTCGACGCCGAGACGCGCACCCGGGTGGACTGGCCCAACATGCCTCCCACCCACCTGCTGGACGTGGCCGGGGTGCGGGTCGGGATCATCGGAGTCACCACCGCCGCCACCCTGAACACGACGCTTCGGGCCAACGTGCGGGACCTCGCGATGGCGCCTCTGGCGGAGACCGCGGCCCGGGAAGCCCGCCGGCTGCGGGAAGAGGAAGGGGCCCAGGTCGTCATCCTCACCGCCCATGCCGGTGGCGACTGCGATGACTTCGACGACCCGGAGGCCCTCGGCAGCTGTCAGCGGAACGCCGAGATCTTCCGGGTGGTGCGCGCCCTGCCGTAGGGCGCCGTCGACCTCGTCCTCGCCGGCCATACCCACCAGGGCATCGCCCATCTGGTCGCAGGGGTGCCGGTCATCGAGAGCTTCGCCTACGGCCGCTTCTTCGGACGGGTCGACCTCACCGTCGACCGCGCCTCGGGCCGGGTGGTCGCGCATCGCATCCACCCGCCGCAGCGGGTCTGCGCCGGCGACGAGCGGCCCGGGCGAGCGGTGCCCGTCGACCGGTGCGAGGCCGGGAGCTACGAGGGTGCACCGGTTCGCCCTGTCGCCGCCGTCTCCGCCGCCATCGCGCCTCATCTCGCCCGGGCCGAGGACGCCGCCGAGCGCAGCCTGGAGGTCCGCCTGGCCGAGCGCTTCGAGCAGCGATACCGGGACGAATCCTCCCTGGGCAACCTGTTGACGGATCTGATGCGCGCCGCCCGCCCCCGGGCCGATGTCGCTCTTCAGAACGGCGGAGGCATTCGGGACGACCTGAGCGCCGGGCCCCTGCGCTACGGCGACTTCTACGAGACCTTTCCCTTCGACAATCGCTTCGCCTTCGTGCGCCTGACGGCCGGTGACCTCGCCGAGCTCGTCCTGCGCAACCTCCGGGCGCGGAGCGGCTTTCTCAGCCTGTCCGGCGTGCGGGTGGAGGCCAGATGCGTGGAGGGCAGCCTCGACGTCCGCCTCCGGCGCGCCGATGGAGAGGCGATCCCCTCCGAGACCGAGCTCACCGTGGTGACGAACGAATACGTGGTCACCGCGGGGAACCCGGTGCTCGACCGGCTCGAAGACGGCGCCATCGAGATCGAGGATGGGCCGCCCCTGCGGGACGTCCTCGCCCGTCACCTCCAGACCGAGATGGCGGGCCAGACCCTGACCCCGAAGGACTACTTCGACCCAGACGAGCCCCGGGTCCGGTTTCCCGGCCGCCGGCCGGTGCGCTGCCGCTGAGAGTGGGAGCCGCTGAGAGAGCGCGAAACGACGGCCGGCCGGAAAGACGCCTTGACAGTTCTTCTGTGGCGGCAAAGTTTCAGCCGCAATGAACGCTGAACCCGCCGTGCCCGCCGCGACGGGAGGCGGTCCCCCAACGGCCTCGCTCCGGGGCCGGGCGATCCGCGGCTCCCTGGTGAGCGTCGCCCAGGCGGTGGCTGCCAACGTGATCCGCCTGGGGTCGAACCTGGTCCTCACCCGGCTCCTCTTCCCCGAGGCCTTCGGGATCATGGCCCTCATCCACACCCTGATGAGCGGCCTTCACATGGTCTCGGACATCGGTCTGCACCCGATCGTCATCAACCACGGCTCCGCCGAGCAGCGTTGGTTCCGAGATACCATCTGGACCATCGCCTTGGTCCGGGGGGCGATGCTCACCCTGCTCGGGCTCATCGCCGCCTGGCCGATGGCGGTCTTCTACCAGGAGCCCGACCTCGTCTTCTATCTGCCGGTGGTCAGCCTGTCCGCCTTCGTGCTTGGGACCACGTCGGTCAACTGGATCCTCGCCCAGCGCCGTCTCGACTTCCTGCGCATCGCCTCCATCGAGGTCGGCATCCAGGTGGTCGCCGCCGCGGCGACCATCGGTCTGGCCTGGTGGACTCGAAACGAATGGGCGCTGGTGGTCGGTTCGTTGTTCGGGCCCTGCTTCCAGTCCCTGATGAGCCACCTCGCGGTCCCCGGAGACCGGGACCGGATCGCCTGGAACCCGGAGGTCGTCGACAACGTGCGCCGCTTCGGCAAATGGCTCTTCGTCAGCAGCATCGCCACCTTTCTGGCCGGCCGCCTCGACGTGCTGCTCCTCGGTCGACTGATGCCGATGGGGGTCCTCGGCGTCTACTCCTTGGGATCGATGATCGCCCGGCTGCCCCAAGACCTCGGCTACCGGGCGATGGGATTCGTCTTACAGCCGGCGCTCGCCGCGGCCATCCGGAAGGACCCGAGCCGGGCGACGGAACGGGCGCGCCAGATCCAGGAGCCCATCGTGATGGCGGCGGGGGTGCCGCTGCTCTGGGTAGGCCTCTTCGCCCCGGCCTTCTTCGAGCTGTTCTACGACGAGCGCTATCACGAGGCGGCGACCTTCGCGCAGCTCCTCGTGCCGGCGGTCTGGTTTTCCTTGCTCGGCCTGGTCGCCTCCCAGACGAGCCTCGCCCTCGGCCATTCCCGACCCCTGGCCCTCTCGAACATCGTCCAGCTGGTCGCCACGGCGGCGGCCTGTCTCGGGGGCTGGGCCCTGGCGGGCGCTCCCGGTTTCATTCTGGGAGTCGGGGCGGGGGCCCTCGCCGGCTATGCCGTCATCTCTTACGCCCTGGTCCGCGAGGGCAGCGTGCTCTTCGACCTCGACCTCTGGGCGACGGCGCGGCTGACCCCCCTGCTTCTGCTCGGCGTCCTCGCCCCCGTCGGCCTCCAGGCCCTAGGCGGGGATCCGACCTTCGGCACCGGCCTACCGGTCTTCGGGACGGCGGTGGGGCTGGTCATCGCGACGCCCTTCACCGTCTACGCGCTCCGAAATCTACGTGCGCTGCTTCGCGGCTGAGCCCGCCTCTCACCCCGGGGTCCGACCGGCGACCGCGTCCGCGAGCGCCTCGGCCAGGGAGGGGGCGTCGTCCGGGTCGAGCTTCCCCGCGGGCCAGCCGAGACCGAGGCCCTGTTCCCCATCGGGCTTCGGGATCACGTGAAAGTGGACGTGGAAGACGGCCTGGTGGGCGGGGGCGCCGTTGTTCTGCAGCACGTTGTAGTCGGAGACCCCCGTGACCGACTTCACGGCCCGGCAGATCCGCGGTAGCACCCGCCCGATGGCGGCAGCGGCCTCGTCCGAGAGCTGGTCCAAGGTCTCCGCCGGTTCCTTCGGGATCACCAACGTGTGGCCCCGGGAGAGCGGTGCGATGTCCAGGAAGGCCAGGACATGATCGTCTTCGAACACCTTGTGACAGGGGATCTCCCCGCGAAGGATCTTGCTGAAGATGGTTTCCGCCATCCCCCCAGGGTAACCCGCCGCCGGGCGGCTGCCGAACCCCGGCGGCCTCCCCGGCGGCGGCTTGGATCGGGCTTCCCAGCGGGGGCCCGGGCCGCCGCGATCGGCGTTCGGGAGCGGCGCACACCCGGTTCGAGCTTCCGGGCATGGGTGCTAGCGATGATCCTGATCGGCTGCGGCCGCACGCCCGTCGGTCAGACGGACCCGGAGCCGCCGCCAGAGGAGCCCCCCGTCCCGGTGGACGCTGGGCCCGACGCCTCGGAGCCGGTGCCCTTTCGCTGCAGCTGGGATTACGGGCCCGAGGCCGTGCTCCGGGAGCTGCCGGGCTCCGCCTTCGAGGCGGTCGGCGCCTACGTCGGGCCCGACGGCCGCAGCCTGCGGATCCTGAGCCGCCCCGCGGGTCAGCCGGGATGGCTCGCCACGGATCTAGGGGGCGCCACCTTGGCCGAGCTCGACCGCTTCGAGGTGCCGCCTGCGGGGGAAGGCGGCTCCTTCACCCTGGAGACCCAGCTCTTTCCCATCGGCTCCGACGGCACCGTCGAGCTGCGGCGGGTGCAGTTGGCCTCCGGCGGGATGGAGACGTCCGGCGGGTGCGTGGTCCGACGGACCCAGCGGGATGGCGAGGGGGTGGGAGAGGTCCTGACCGTTCGGCGAGACCTCGTCGATTGCCACGGCTACGCCTACGCTCCGGGAGCGCTCCTGGTCGTCGCCGAAGGCCCGGGCGGCGACCTATCCTTCCACCCGGTGCAGGCGCGGGGCACGCGAGGCCTCGAGCTGCCCGCGCCCTCGGAGGTGCGTCTCGCCGATGGCGACGCCGTCGCCGGTCCGACCTTCGGCAGCTGGGACGGCGCCGACGGCTTTCAGGCGATCCAGCTCCGGGCGGACGGCCGCCTCGCCTTTCTCTCCGTCGTCGGCGAAGAGCTCACCGAGACCGTGCTAGGCACGCTCCCGGGGCCCGCGCGCCTCGCCCCGGACCTGTCCGCCGGCCGGAGCTTCCTGCTGGCCCGAGACGAGGTCGGGCGGGTGTCCGTGGCGGAGGCGGACCTCGCTGCCGGCGAGCTCGCGGCGCTCCGGCCCGTCGAGCCGGCGGTGGATGCGGATCTGACCCTCCGCGCGGCGCTCCCGATCGTGCAGAACGAGCTCCTGGTGGTCGACCGGACCGGACCCTCCCTGCGCTTCGTCCCGGTCCCCCGGGGGAGCGTCGCCTCCTTACCGCCCCCGGCTCCCGGGGCCCGGGGGCTACGGGTCGTCGTCCAGCCATCGTCCCGCCGTGCGGCGGTGATCTACGGGGTCGACGGGGCCGGCGGCGGGACGAGCGTGCGGGTGCGCCGCCTGGACTGCCGGCTCTAGGCGCACCAGGTGCAGGACGAGATGTGCACCATCATCGTCCTGCACGACGTGCACCCGGACCGGGCGCTCATCGTCGGCGCCAACCGGGACGAGTTTCGACGCCGTCCGACCCGCCCTCCGGGCCCCATCGAAGACGCTGGCGGGGCCGCCCTGGCCGGGCGCGACGAACGCTCCGGCGGCACCTGGATGGGCGCCCATCGGACCGGGTTCTTCGTCGGGATCACCAACCAGCGGAGCCATTTACCTCCGGACCCCTCCCTGCGCTCCCGGGGGCTTCTCGCCCTCGACGCCCTCCGCATCGGCGACCATGACGCGGTTCGCGATTGGCTGCGGAGCGACCGGGTCGACCCCCGGGCCACCAACGACTTCAACCTGATCTTCGGCGAGCCCGGCAAGGTCAGCGTCGCCTACGGCCGGAGAGAGGATCCCACGACCCCCCTGGAGATCCGGAGTCTCCCACCGGGGGTCCATGTGCTGGCGAACGACCGGCTCGGCTCGCCGGAGTTCCCCCGGGCTGGCCGGGCGGAGGCGCTGGTGCGGGACGCCCTCTCGACGCCCTGGCCAGCGCTCTCGGAGCAGCTCGAGGCGGTGCTCGGCGACACCTGGAAGCCGCCCCGGGACGCCATCCCCGAGCCCCCGCCGGGTTCCCGATTCGACCGGGAGCTGCTCCGGGAGCTCCAGGCGCTGTGCATTCTGCTTCCCGAGTACGGCACCGTCTCGGCGACCATCCTCGCCGCCGACCGTCGCCGCGGGCTCACCGACTATCGCTATGCCGACGGCCCGCCCTGCCGGACGCCCTTCGTCCCGGTGACGACCTGAGTCCTGCGGCGGTCAGGGCCGCGGCCAGCAGGATGGCGAGCCCCGGGAGCCCTGGACCCGGGGCCGTCGGCGCGACCCGGCAGCCCTCGGAGGGCCCCGGGGCCGGACCCGGCTCTTCGGGGGGCGGCGGCTCTTGTTCCTCTCCCCCCTCCGGATCCCGGTCCTCGCCGTCCGGAGCCGTCCTCGGCCCCCCCGGGCTCGTGGCGGGCTCGAGGCCGAGCCAGCCGCTCTCCCCGGCGAAGTGCTGCCAATCGAGGGCGCAGAGGAGCGCGGGGTCGAAGGGCTGGCTTGGGTCCGCTGCAGGGCAGCCTTCCGGCGGACCGTCCAGCTGGGAAAAGGTGAACGCCGGGGCGGTGCCGGGCCGGGCCGAATCGGGCGAGAGCACCTCGACCAGCGCGGTGTCGAAGGTACACGCGTAGAGACGGTCCCCCACCCCGTGGAGGCACCGCCAGCCGTCCACCGACGCCGTCGTCCGCCAGACGGCTGGATCGGTTCCGTCGATCTCCCCCGCCGGCGGTGCCCGGTGGAGGAGCTGGTCGCCGGCGAGCAACCAGGCTTCCGCCGTCTCCCCGTCGGGCCCGGTCACCACCGCCGGCCCGTGGAGCGTCGTCCCGCTCACGTGCTCCAGGGTGATCCCCGGGGTGGGCGCCTCCCCCTCGGGCTCGGTCGCGACGGGAAGGTGGAGGGTGGCGACGGCGGTCTCGGCGCCGTCGTCCAGGGAGAGGCGCAGGAACCACCGGTTGGGCCCGTCCGGGTGCCTCGCCGCCCCGGCGATGGGGGCGACCCGGGTGACCCGGCGGTCCCCGAGCTCCTCCGGGATCGGCAGGTCCCGCAAGGACGGGGCGGCGTCCTCGGGACCTGGCTCCCCGGCCTGAGCGAGCCACAGGCTAGGGCGGGGCCGGGCACCGACGGCCAGGAGGCGCCCTTCGGCGTCGGTGAAGGCGGCATCCACGACGAGGTCCGCCTCCGGGATGCCCCCGCCGTGCTCCAGAGCCTGCCGTCCCCCCCCATCGAGGAGCAGGAGCTCCTGACTCGCCGCGTCCACCTCGTCCGGGGAGGGAGCGACGAGGAGGACGAAGGCCCATCGGCTCTCGGACCAGACCACCGAGGTCACGCGTCCGCCAGAAGGGGCGGGCCGGCGCTCGAAGCGGCAGCCTCCGTCGACGCTGACGTGGGCATCCCCGTCGGCGACCATCACCAGCACCTGCCCGTCGGGGCGGGCGGCTCCCTGGGCGCGCTCGTTGCCGCCCCACTGACTGGGGCAGGCGTAGTCGTAGGCGCCGTCCGCTCGGGGGAGGGCCAGACCGACGCTGGTTCGGAGGGCTCCCGGGGCGCCCCCCTCGCCGCCCCGAGGGTGCAGCACCTCGAGGACCGCCGGGGCCGGTCCATGGGCCCGAGCCCTCCGGGGGATCGGGGACCCCAGGGCGAGGCCCCCCAGTAGACCCGCACCGGCGAGCATCGCCGCCGCCCGGCGGCCCCCGAGCCCGAGCACCCCCGGGGCGGGCCGTCTCATCGATCCTCGACGGTCAGGTAGAGGAGGCACATCTCGTCGTAGGTGCCCTCCCCCCAGCGCACGTCACGGGGCGGCTGCTGCTCGCCGTTGACGATGGGCTGATTCTCCATCGAGTTGTCGTAGCGGCAGGTCAGGCGGAGGGAATCCCCAGGAGCGACCACCACGTCGTCCCCCGGGGGGAGCCGATAGGCCCCCTGCCAGTCGAAGTCCCATTCCGGGATCGACAGGAGGCACCGGTCATCTCCGTCGGCCCGCTCGTGCACCACCTCGAAGGAGGTGCCGAGGAGGTGCATGTGGGCCGCCACACCGTGGATGACGATGGGATTCGGGCTCCGGTTCCGGATGCTCCGGGAATGGGTGACCGCCGGGTCTCCCGCGGGGATCGGGATGTTGAGGATGGCCTGGGGCATCGTGCGGATGAGGGTCTCCGGCGCCGCGGAGGCGAGCTTCATTCGAAAGGCGGTGTCGTCGCCCCGGGGGGGCGGCCCCGCCGACTGGTTGTAGTGGACCTGGACGACGATCCGACTGCCGGCGTCGATCCGGATGCCCTGGCCCGCCGGGAGGTCCCCATCGTCCCGCCCCGGGACCCAGGCGCCGATCTGATTGGGAAGGCCACGGCCGGCGCCGGAGGGGAGGGGGCCGCCGAAGCAGGTGTAGCCCGGGCCGGGGTCGCCCGCGTCCTCGGCTTCGAGGTCATCGGCGAGGGCGCCGTCCACGGCATAGACGAGGACGTGGTGGACGTAGGGGCCGAGGTCCGGGACGACCTGGCTGCCCAGCAGGAACGCCTCCTCCGGAAGGTCGATGTCCAGCGCGAAGCAGCGGTAGTCATCCGGGTTGGCCGGGTCCGGCAGGTAGCCCTCGCCCCCGGTGATCGTCGCCTCGTGGGTCGCCTCGAAGGCGGGCGGGGGCGGTGCCTCGACGATGGCGTCGGCCGGGTCCCCGAGGGGCTTTCCCCCGTCCACCCAGGCGCGGAAGAGCGCCTTCTCCGCGTCGTCGAGGATGTTCTCCCCTTCGAAGGTCCGGCAGTCCGGGTCCGGCTGCCAGGGGGGCATCCGACCGATCTCGATGGAGCCCAGGGCGAGCTCGGCCACGGGCTCGAGGGCCGCGTAGTCGTCCAGGGGGAAGGGGCCGATGCCGCCGTCGACGTGGCAGTCCCCGCAGTGCTCGGCGACCAGGGCCTCGATGGTCGGATGGTAGGTCGGCACGTCGCCGTCTCCAGGGCCCCCATCGCCGCCGGCAGGGGCCTCCGAAGGGGAACCGTCCCCAGCGCAGCCAGCGAGGCCGATCAGGGTGACGCCGACCATGCCGAAGAGCATCACGCCGACCCCCGGGGGAGGGGCCGATGACTCGCGACGGAGGGACCGGGAATCGGGGATGGGTCGGGTCATGCGTCGCTCTATCATCAAAGCCCGTGCCGAGGGTTTCCGGCCCCCTGGAGGGCGGATTCGCCGCCGCTCGCCGGAGCGGACCCGGCGGGCCGAGAGCAGGCGCTGAGATCATCGGACCTCATCGGCGTGAACCCCTGTGCCCCCGGGGCCTGCCGGACCTGCGGTTCGACCTTCGGCCCAGTTGTATTACGCCTCGCCGCCATGAGCAGCGATGCGCGGCGAATCGTCGAGGTGCTCCGGGGCGAGGTTCCGGTCGGGGCCGAGGTGGTGGTGGAAGGCTGGGTGCGGACCCGCCGGGACTCGAAGGCAGGGCTGTCCTTCGTCCACGTCCACGACGGATCGGGGTTCGACCCCATCCAGGTGGTCGCCAAGAACGACCTGCCCAACTACCAGGACGAGGTGCTCCACCTCACCGCGGGCTGCGCCGTCCGGGCCACCGGGGAGGTCGTCGCCTCCCAGGGCAAAGGTCAGGCGGTGGAGATCCAGGCCACCGGGATCGAGGTGGTGGGCTGGGTGGAAGACCCGGACGCCTACCCCATGGCGCCGAAGCGGCACTCGATGGAGTACCTGCGCCAGGTCGCCCACCTGCGGCCCCGGACCAACGTGATCGGCGCGGTGACCCGGGTGCGCAACAGCCTGGCCCAGGCGGTGCACCGCTTCTTCCACGAGCGGGGCTTCTACTGGATCCATACCCCGATCATCACCGCGAGCGATGCCGAGGGCGCCGGAGAGCTCTTTCGGGTCTCGACCCTCGACCTGGCGAACCTGCCGCGCACCCCGGAGGGCGAGGTCGACTTCGACCAGGACTTCTTCGGGAAGGAAGCCTTCCTCACCGTCAGCGGTCAGCTCAACGTCGAGGCCTTCGCCTGCGCGATGAGCCGGGTCTACACCTTCGGCCCCACCTTCCGGGCGGAGAACTCCAACACCCGGCGGCATCTCGCCGAGTTCTGGATGATCGAGCCGGAGATCGCCTTCGCCGACCTGAACGACGACGTCGACCTCGCCGAGGCCTTCCTGAAGCGCATCTACGGCACCCTGCTCGAGGAGCGCGCCGACGACCTCGCCTTCTTCGCCAAGCACGTCGACCCGGACGCCGTGCGTCGGCTCGAGAAGCTGGTGGCCAGCACCTTCGAGCGCATGGACTACGCCGAGGCGGTGGACCGGCTGTCGAAGGCGTCCCGATCCTTCGAGTTTCCCGTCGCCTTCGGGGTGGACCTCCAGTCCGAGCACGAGCGCTATCTGACCGAGGAGGTCGTCGGAGGCCCCGTCGCCGTGGTGAACTACCCGAAGGAGATCAAGGCGTTCTACATGCGCCTGAACGACGACGGGAAAACCGTCGCCGCGATGGACGTCCTCGCCCCCGGAATCGGCGAGATCATCGGCGGCAGCCAGCGAGAGGAACGTCTCGAGGTGCTCGACCAACGCCTCGAGGAGCTCGGCCTGGAGAAAGAGCCCTACGGCTGGTACCGGGACCTCCGCCGCTACGGCACCGTCCCCCACGCCGGCTTCGGCCTCGGTTTCGAGCGGGCGATCCAGTACGCCACCGGCCTCGAGAACATCCGAGACGTCATCCCCTTCCCCCGGGCCCCCCGGCAGGCGGATTTCTGACCCCACAGCCGGACCGCCTCCGCCACGGCCCCGCGCCCTCCGACCTCGTCGGCGGACGCCCCACCTCGTCCGGTGCGTTTCGCCACGTGCGAGGCGCGGTCGGTACAGGAGCGGGAGGGCGCGGGGGTCCCGGAGCATGCTCCGACGCCGTCTGCGGCTGGCACGTGGGTTGCGGCTGGAACGGGTATGACCGATTCGACGGATAAGGGAACCGACCAGCGACAGCAGAAGAAGCTCACCGAGCTCGCCCAGGACTTCAACGTGGCGATGCTCGCCACCCAGACGCCGGAAGCCGGGCTCAGGGCTCGGCCGATGGTGGTCGCCGAGGTCACCGACCACGGGGACATGTCGTTCGTCACCACCGTCCCGAGCGGCCTGGTGGACGAGGTGGCTCGGGAGCCGAACGTCTGCGTCGCGCTCCAGGGCCGCGCCTCCTACGCATCGATCTCGGGTATCGGCCGCATCCGGCGAGACCCGGAACGGGTCAAGGAGCTTTGGAACCCGGCCTTCGATGCGTTTTTCCCGCAGGGCCCTTCCACCCCGGCCGTCGCCGTGGTCGAGGTGCAGGCCAAGACCGGGGAGTACTGGGACCAGCGGGGTCTCAAGGGGCTCGAGCTGCTCTTCGAGGCCGGCCGCGCTGTCTTCGAGGGCCGGCGTCCCGACCCGGAACGCCTCGGTGAGCACGGCGCCGTCGACCTCCAGTGACCGGGCCGGCTCAGGCGGCGGCCTCCCGGGTTGCCGCCGAGGCCAGACCGTCCGGCGCACGGGCCGACCCGGAGCGCTCGAGGCCGAGATGGCCGTCCGACTGCAGATCGAGCTGCGCCGCCGATAGGTCGCTCAGGCGGGCCTCCAGGCGACGAAACAGGCCGTCGAGATCCCGTTCTCGGAGCAGAGCCGGGAGAAACGTCGCCCGATCCGGGAGCGCTCGACCCACGTAGCGGAGGAGCTCCTTCATGGGGCCCACGGCGCCATTCCGGCGGCCGGCGAAGGCCGCCTCGTAGCGGCGTCGCACCTCGACCAGGTGGGCGAAGAGCGCGGGGCCGTCCGGCTCCGGCGCGGGGCCGTCCGCCCGGAGGGCGGCGACCTGGGGAAAGAACCAGGGGTTCCGTAGGGCCGGCCGCCCGACCATCACCCCAGCGCAGCCCGTTTCGTCGAGCATACGCAGGGCGTCGACGGGGGCCCAGACGTCCCCGTTCCCCACCACGGGCACCGGGAGCTCCCGGGCGAGGAGGGCGATGATCCGCCAGTCGGCCACCCCCTCGTAGAAGTCGGCCCGGCGCCGGGGGTGCACGGTGATGAAGTCCACCCCTGCCGCGACCAGCGTCTGGCCGATCGCGAGGACCTGGTCCGCGTCGTCGAAGCCGGCCCGGATCTTCGCCGACAGGGTGCCGGGCACGGCCGCCCGCATCTGGCCGAGCACCCTAGCCAGGAGCCCCAGGTCCTTCAGCATGGCGGCCCCGACCCCCTTCCGGACGATCCGGGGCATCGGGCAGCCGAGGTTGACGTCGACCACGTCGGCCCCCGCCCGGGCGAGGACGGCGGCGGCCTCGGCCATCCGCTCGGCTTCGTTGCCCATCACCTGCACCGACAGGGGCACGCCGTCGACCTTGTCCACCTCTCGCCGCAGGGCTTTCGGGCTGAGGGGCGCTCGGCCGATGCGCACGAACTCCGTGCAGAGCACGTCGACCCCCCCGCCCTCGGCGACCAGACGCCGGAAGGTCGGGTGGGTCACCCCTTCCATCGGAGCCAGAAAGAGCGGTGGGTGAGGCTGATCTTCGACCCGCCAACGCCTGCCCGTCGGTGTCGTCGACGGTCCCCCCGCGGGCGCGCCCTCGCCGCCGGTTCTCGGCTCCGTCGCCGTCGGCAAAGGTCAGCGTCCTTCCCGGCCACCGGGACCGGCCGCCGCGGCGAGCTCGTCCCAGAAGTCGCATTTGTCCCCCCGGGGATCCGAGGCGGCGACGTCCACGGAATCCGGTCCGAGAAGCAGCATCGGCTCCGCGGGCCCGGCGTATCGGGGCCAGGAGGGATCGCCGTCGCTGCTGGGAGGGTCGGGGTCGCCATCTTCGGCGAAGGCCACCCAGCGGGCTCGCAGGGCGTTTGCCACGGTGCGATCGCCGACGGTCGGCTCGTAACCGCCCACCTCGATCCGGTCGAACAAGAACAGAAGCTCGAGCCCGTGCCAGGCACCGAAGGCCCGGAGCAGCGCCGACCCCCCCAGGAGCCGCTGGCCGAAAAGGTACCGATGAACCGGCCGCTCGGGGTGTCCCTCGGCCTGCGCCCGGGCGGCGCGCCGGGCCGAGCAGGTGAAGCTCGCGTCGGTGGTGGCCTGGACGAAGGCGGCCCGGGCGCTGCCGTAGGCCTCCCGGGGATATTCATCCGCGATGAGAGAGGCGCCGAGGTTTCCGATGCCGAGCCCTCGGAGCGCCGCGAGGTAGGCGTCGTCCGTGTCGGCGATCGCCGGGGCGTCCCGTCCCGTCTCGTCCGTGTTGCTGCCGACGACGAAGGGCACCGGCGCGCTCCGTCCGGCCGCCATGGCGTCGAGGGGCGGCTCCGGAAGCACCCAGCCGTCGACGTTGGGGCCCCAGAGGTTGTTGCCGGCGGCGACGACGCTGACCTCTGCCGGAAGGGCGAAGAGGGCCTCGTCGACGGTCAGGGCCCGCAGGCACGCCGGCAGGTCGGCGGCGTCGGCGCAGCCCGCCGCCTGGACGTAGTCGTCGCCTTCTTCCTCCCGGCGGGCAAGGGGCCGCTGGGCGCAGGAGCCGCTCTGCATCAGGGCGGCGGCGAAGAGGCCTGCGCTCTCCGGGGAGGCGAGGTGCACGCAGGTGTCGACGGCGCCGGCGGACTCCCCGAAGATCAGCACCCGCCCCGGGTCCCCGCCGAAGCGGTCGATGTTGCGCTGCACCCAGCGAAGGGCGGCCTGCTGGTCGAGGATGCCGTAGTTGCCGCTCACCCCGCGCTCGCTCTCCTCGGAAAGCGCACGCTGGGCCAGGAAGCCGAGGGGACCGAGCCGGTATTGGAGGGTGACGACGACGACCCCGAGGGGTCCCGCGAGGCGAGCGCCGTCGTAGAGCAGCTCCCCGTCCACCCGCTGGCTGGTCGAGCCGATGGTGTTGCCACCGCCGTGGATGAACACCAGGACGGGCAGTGAGGGGCCCGGCGGCTCCGTCGGCGCCCAGACGTTGAGGGCCAGGCAGTCCTCGTCCCCCACCCGGACGAGCTCGGCCTCCGGGCTCGGTCGTTCGAGCTGGGGGCACCGCGGCGGCAGGGTGTCGGCGACCCGCACCGCTTCCCGGCAGGCCAGGTCCGCTGGGGGCTGGAATCGCCGCGCCCCCGTCGGCGGCGCGGCGTAGGGGATCCCCAGCCAGCCCCAGGCGGAGCCGTCGTCGCCCCGCACCCCTTGGACGGGGCCTCGGTCGGTCACCACCAGCCCTGAGGCGGCGGGCGTGTCCTCGCCGCAGGCGCCCCCGTCCTCGCCCCCGGCATCGTCGG
>DAPKRP010000628.1:0-6570 GCA_031800515.1 Polyangiaceae bacterium LLY-WYZ-14_1
GGTCGCGGCGGCTACGGCGGCGGCGGTGGCGGTCGCGGCGGCTACGGCGGCGGCGGCGGCGGTCGCGGCGGCTACCGCCGGTAGCAGCAGCCCTAGACCTGGCCTCGGGTCGCGGATCCCGAGTCCGCGATCCGGAGCAGCAGCTCTCCGAGCCCCTCGATCCCGGCCCGCACCTCCTGGCCCGGGACGAGGGGCCCGACCCCCGCCGGCGTGCCGGTGAGGATCAGGTCGCCCGCGGCCAGCGCGATGCCCTGGCTGGCCTGAGCGAGCACCTCCGGGACGGTCCAGATCAGCTCTGATAGGTCCGCGTCCTGTCGCCGCTCCCCGTCCACGTCGAGCCAGATACGGCCCGACGACGGGTGGCCCACCGCGGCGACGGGATGGATCGGCGCCACCGGCGCGGACATGTCGAAGGCCTTGGCCCCGTCCCAGGGACGGCCGGCCGCCTTCGCCTCCCGCTGGAGGTCTCGGCGGGTCAGGTCGAGGGCGACGGCGTAGCCGAACACGTGGTCGAGGGCGTCCGCCGGCGAGATCCCCCGGCCACCCCGGGACACGGCGACGGCCAGCTCGACCTCGTGATGAAGGTCGCTGGTGAGGGGCGGATAAGGCATCGCGGCCTTCGCTTCCGGCCCGGCATCGAAGACCGCGTCGGCGGGCTTCGTGAAGAAGAAGGGACGTTCCCGTTCCGCGTCGCCCCCCATCTCCCGGGCGTGGGCCGCGTAGTTCCGGCCGACGCAGAGCACCCGCCGAAGGGGGAAGCGCACGTCCCCGGGTCCGACGACGGCGACGGTGGGGACCGGGGGTGGGTCGAAGGCGAAGGGCATCGTCCGGCGAGTCTCCGGTCGTCAGGGAGGGGACCCGGCCAGGGCGGCCCGGATCTCACCTTCGAGGCGCCGGCGGACGGCATCGAGGGCATCCGGGTCCGCGGCGGTGACCAGGGCATGAGCCTCCCGGAAGGACAGGGGGTTGTCCAGGACGGCCACGTCGTAGGTGCGCGGTCGGTCCCGAAGGTCGGTCTCCTCGTCCACCCGAAACAGGTGGGGACCGTCGGGCAGGACCACCGTGGTGACGCGCTCCCGGGCACGGGCGACGACGGGCTGGGCGTCGTCCTTCGAGAGGACCCGGTAGGCCCCCGCCCCCGGTTCGAGGCGCAGGGCGCGGGCGACGCTTCCGACGTCGAAGGCGGCGGTGGCCGAAAGGCGACCGACCCGGCTCCCGACGAGCACCGAGTCGACGACCTCGCCCTCGTCGATCTGGGCGTCGATGAGCACCGAGCCCCGTAGGGTGACCCCGGCCCCGACCCGGCTCTGACCGGCGACCACGTTGCCCCAGGCGTCCGGGGCCAGGCCATCGATGCCGGCGAGGGCGCGGGCGACGGCCCCGTCGGCGGTGGGGGCACGGAGCGCCATCACCAGCTCTCGCATCTGCCGGTGCTGCCCGATGTCCCCCCAGAACTGATCGCCGAAGTCGAGGGCGACCATGCGAGCCGGTCGTCCGTAGCGCTCCCGGTAGCGGTCGAGCACCCGCCGGAGCCGATCGACGATGCCCGGCATCGCCTCGTCGAGGCGAGCGATGGCGGGGGATTCCCCTTTGGCCGTCGCCCAGGCGTCCGCCCGGTCCCGCGGGTCTTCCCGGGCGGCGACGGTGAGCGCGGTGAACAGCTGGGGGTCGAGGTCCGGCCGCTGTTTCCGGTCGGCGTCCGGGTCGTTGACCTCTTCCTCGAGCTCGTCGAGCAACAGGTCGAGCAGCCGACGAGACAAGGCGATGGAACCGAGGTTGATGCCCCCGTAGAGAGCGTCTCCCCGGCGTTCGAGGAGCCCTCGGTCCGCCAGGGGAGCCATCGCCGACAGGGGTCGTCGGGGGATGAAGGCGGTGACCCGGCCGGCCCGGTCGACCCCGACCCAGTCCTTGTTCTTCGCCGTGTCCTCGGTGATCCGAGCGATGGAGACGAAGCGCACGACGTCGGCCTCCGCCATCCGAGCATCCGTCCCGGTCAGATCGAGGGTGGGGATCTGGACTTCGTCCCCCCACTTCACGACCAGCCCGTCGAAGCCGGAGCGTCGAAGAAACGCCTCGACCGGGGCGAAGGTGCGCAGGGCGAGCTCGACGGTGGAGAGCAGCCGCCGCTCGGCGCCGGCCCCCGTGGCGACGAAAGAGCGGATGGCGGGCTTCTGCCCCGATTCCGCTTCCGTGAGGGGGGTGGCCCGGCTGCCCTCACCGAAGACGAAGGCCAGCAGCGCTCCCTCGCCCGGTCGAAGCGCGGGTCGCAGCCGCTGCCAGGCGAGCAGCAACCCGAGGGCCTGATTGGTGGGCAGATCCTCGTGGAGGGAGCGGGCTTCCCGCGCCCGGAGGCCCGGGCGTGCCCGGTCGAGCTCCCGTTGCCAGAACGCCTGGGCCCCCCGGGAGCCGGAGACGGTCCCGATCACCGCCGGAGGCCCGATTCCGTCGTCCCCGGGGGCATCGGACCGGCGACCCGGGTCCCCCGTTTCCCGCCCGCGAAAGAGGGCATCCATCGCGTCGATGTTGCGCCGCACGGCGGCGAGGAAAGCAGGGCGGGCGAGGGCCCCGGGCACCCGGGCTCGGTAGACGACGGCGGGCGCTTGGTCGGCGGTCAGGGTCACCGAGACCCCAGCGGGGAGCAGGCAAGCGCCCCCCCGACCCAGGGTCAGAGAGGCATCCTCCGTGGTGGCGGTGGCGACCTGGCCGCCATCCGGGGCGCTAGCAGCGGGCGCGGCTTCGTCCCAGGCCGCCGTCCGAAGCTGGACGGTCACGGTGGGATCCTCGGGAAGCGCGAGGAGCGTCTCCGGACCCTCCGTCCGCCAGGTCAGGGGCGTCGGCCCTTGAAGGGAGAGCCGGTCCAGGGCGAACTCGTCCGCCGCGGGCTCGTAGCGGAGCTCCCCGTGGGGGTCGCCACGGGGAGCGACCCGGGGACGGATCACGGGCGGCCGGCCGGCGTCGAAGCGGACGACCCGCAGCAGCTCCTTCGGGTCGAGATGCTTCCGGGTGAGCCCGCCCCGGAGCACGTTGTCGGAGCTCGCCATGAGCTCGAGGCCCGCGCCTTCGAGATAGGCGTGGGGAAGGCCCGCCTCGAGAAAGATCGCCTCCCCGGGTGCGAGCTCCATCAGGTCCAGCAGGAAGACGAGGGGAAGCCCCCGGTCGACGGGTCCGCTGGGCTCCCCCTGACGGTCGTCCCCGGCGAGCGCCCGGTGGGCGGCGAGGGCCCAGCGTCGGGGGTCGTTCCTCGGGAAGCTCCCGCCGTGGGCGGACTCCTCGAGACACATCCGGGTGACGGCGGCCCGAAGGGCGGGCGCCACCGCCGCCTCGTCGGCGGCGAACCAGGCTTCGAGCCAGGTCCGCAGGGACGCCGGGTCGTCGGGGCGACCACCGGCGCCGAACCCTTCGAGCTCGGGGAAGCGCTCGGCGAGGAGGGCCACCCGCTCGGGTCCAGGCCGAAACCCGCACAGGGCGACGAACGGGGTCAGGGCGACGAGCAGCTCCGGCTTGTGGCTCGCGTCCCGGTAGCAGCGGTTCGGCGCGTCCCGGGGGATCCCGGCGGCCTCCTCCCGGGCGAAGCCCGCGGCCGCCTGGGCGCGGTCCGGGTGTACCTGGATGGACAGGGGCTGCCGCGCGGCGAGCAGCTTGAGCAGGTAGGGGAGCCGGCCGGCGAAGCGGGCGGCGACGTCGGCGCCCAGGATCGCCGTCCCGCGCCGCGACAGGAGCTCGTCGCAACCCCGTAGGCCGTCGGTCCCGGGGACCATCGCCGGCGCCTTCGGGTGGGCTCCGAACCACGCTTCGGCGCAGGGTTCGCCGGTCACCGGCATCCCGAGAGCTTCCGGGATGAAACGGGTGTCTCCCCAGGCGTAGCGCTGGACGCTTGGCACCAGCGGGATGGGCCGGTGGCGCTCGTCGTCGCGCGGGGGAGCCATGACCCGGGACTCTTAGCAGACCACCCGGGTGGTGGGCCGCGGCGGGCCCATCAGACGCGGCGGGCCCCGCTGGAGCCCCGCCTGCCCGGGGCTGCTAGTCCCCGCAGGTCGCGTCATGGTCCCTGGACAGTCACGCCAAGCACGCCGGCCTCCGGGTCCTGCCCGGGCCCCCGGCGGCAGCCGGCTCCCTCCGATGCGTCCGGGAGCCCGACTCGTGATCGTCTTAGCCGTCCTGCTGGTGGGTCTCTTTCCCGCCCCGGCGGCAAGCGCTCAGACCACGGACCCGCCGCCGCCGCCGGAGGAGGAGGAGGAGGACACAGCCTCGCGCCGCACCGCCCACGCGGGCACCTTCTGGCTCGGGTACATGAGCACCTGGTTCGTCGCCGAACGGTGGAGCGTCTGGTTCGATACCCACTACAACGAGCGCGCCTTCTACGTCCTCCGGGGCGGGCTGAGCCATCACTTCGACGCGGGACCGACGGTCACCGCGGGCTACGCCCATCTCTGGACGGACCCGGGGAACGGCACCCTGTCCCGGAACGAACATCGCCCCTGGGCCCAGGTGGTCTTTCCGGTCCGCTACACGGACCGCTGGGCCTTTTCCGAGCGGGTTCGCTGGGACGTGCGGGTGCGGGAATCCATCGCCGAGGGGCGCGTGAGCGACGGCTTCGACGTGACCAACCGGCTGAGGCTCCAGACGGTGCTGACCCACTGGTTCCCGGAGCGCTCCTTCGGACGGTTTCTGCTGCAGGTGGCCAACGAGTCCCTGGTGAACTTCGGGCCCGACGTCGGTCCGAACCGTCTCGACCAGAATCGGGTGAGCGTGCTCTTCGGGATCCGCAGCGGAGGGATGACGTTCCGGGTCGGGTACATGGACCGCTTTCTGCCCGGCACCTCCGGCCGGGCACCGACCCACGAGCACGCCGCCCTCTTCTGGGTCACCCACGTCGTACGCCTCGGAAACACGGACGAGACGCCGCCACCGCCAGAATCCGGAAACCCCTGAGAGCGACGCTCTCAGACGTCTTTCCCCGCCGCCCGAAGCCAGTCGACGGCCCGGTCCATGCCGGCGACGGCGGCCCGTTCCGCTTCCGCGAGCTCGTCGGAGATCCGGCGGCCGCTCTCGGCGAACTCCCCTCCGTGGCTGCGGAGCCAGGATTCGAGCCCCTTCCCATGATGGTAGTAGTCCGACAGGACGTAGCGGGCGACCAGGGATTCGCAGGCACCGCAGCGCACGTAGACGGTCTGGGGACGGCCGTCTTCCCGCACCAGAAGGTTGCGAACGTCGATGGACCCGCAGGCCTGACAGCGCTGGCGATGGACCTCCATCCCGGTCCCTTTAGCCTGTCACCCCGAGGAGGGCCCACCAGGCGAAGAACACGGTCACCGTGAGCAACACGCCGCTCCCAGTAGCGACGAGCCCCACTCGCAGCAGGTCCCCCGCCCGAAGCTGCCCCGTGGCGAAGGCCATGGCGTTCGGCGGGGTCGAGATGGGCAGGGCCATCGCGAAGCTGCAGCCGAAGGCCAGGGCGAGGAACACGGGGGGAAGGTCGACCCCTTCGAGCCCCGCCACCAGCGGCGCCAGGAGGTTCGCCGTCGCCGTGTTGCTCATCACCGTGGACATCCCGCAGGAGACCACCAGGAACGCCGCCGCGAGGAGCCCGGGGGCGACCCCCTCGGTGGGGATGCCGGCGACGAGCCAGTCCGCGAGCCCGGAGAGCTCGAGGGAACGCGCGAGACACAACCCACCCCCCATCAGGAACAGCACGTCCCAGGAGAGCCGCCGGAAGTCGGCGACCCGGAGAAGACCGAAGCCGAAGAACACCCCCACCGGCAGGATCGACACCGTTCCAGGGGAAAGGCCGACGGTCCCCCCGAGCAGCCACCCGAGGAGCGTCACGCCGGTGACCACGACGACCAGGCGGCGCCCGAACCGCGCCTCCCGATCCTCGTCTTCACCGCCGACGCCGGGATGGGGCCCGGTGCCGGCGGTCCCACCGGCGAGCTCGACGCCGCGACCGCCGAAGAGGGCGAGGACCGCCGCCCAGAGGATCACGAGCATCACGATCACCGCGGGCAGCCCGATCGCCACCCAGCCGGCGAAGGACACGGCGTGCCCCTCCCGGGCCAGATACTCGAGCACGATGGCGTTCGGGGGGGTCCCGATGGGCGTCCCGAGACCGCCGACGTTGGCCGCGAGGGGGACGGACAGGAGGAGCGCCTTCCGGGCGCCGCCCTCGGGGGGCAGCGCGTCGACGAGGGGAAGGGACAGGCCGAGCATCAACGCCGTCGCCGCGGTGTTGCTGAGCCACATCGAGAGCACCGCCGTCACCGCCATCAGGGCGGCGATGACCGACGGAACCCGCCGCCCCGCCCGCCGGAGGATCGCCCGGGCGATGGAGCGGTCGAGACCATAACGCTCGAGGGCCGCCGCCAGCACGAAGCCCCCCAGGAACAGCAGGATGAGGTCCGAGAAGAAGGGGGCGAGGAACGCGTCGGAGGACACCGCGTGCCCGCGGGACCGGAGGTCCGGCGCGAGCCAGACCAGATTCAAGCCGAGCACGATGAAGCTCGTCACGAAGAGCGGCACCGCCTCCGTGGTCCAGAGGAACGCGGCGACGAGCAAGATGCCGAGGGCGATCGC
>DAPKRP010000629.1:0-1735 GCA_031800515.1 Polyangiaceae bacterium LLY-WYZ-14_1
CCGAAACAGACGACTTCCCCGGGGTTGGTGCAGTCCGGCGGGGGACTCGGCGGCACGCAGTCGAAGCCGCTCCCGTCGGTGCGACACCGTTTCGTTCCGCAGGCCTCGCAGTCCCCGCCCTCCGCGCCGGGGCAGCAGGCGACGTCCTGGCAGACGCCGGAGCAGCGGATCGTGCCGTCGATGCACTCGCAGCTCGGCCTCCCCCCCGCGTCGACGCATCGCTCCTTGTCGCCGCAGGAGACCGGGCCACCCCGACAGACCCCGGCATCGTCGCAGCGGTCGGCTTCCGTACACGCGTTCCCGTCGTCGCAGTCGTTCCCCGGATCCGGCGTCGTCGCGCAGCGACCATCCGGGCAGTCGGCTTTCAGGCAGGGGTCATCGGAAGGGGGGCAGTCGCTCGCATCCTCGCATTCCAACGGCGGGCCCGCGTCCGCCCCGGCGTCCTCGGTGTCTCCGGCGTCTCCGCTGGGCCCCGCGTCCCGGGGCCGGGGGTCCTCTCCTCCGGCGTCCCGGCGGCTCGCGTCCGGCCCAGCGTCGGCGACGTTCCCGTCCGGGTCGTCGGGCGCGTAGTCCGGCAGGGTCTCCGGGGGAGCGAGCTCGTTGCAGCCCCCGGTCCGGGCGAGACAGGTCGACCGGAGCAGTACCCCCAGCTGGAGGGTTCGCCGGGGTAGGAACCCCGACTGCACCGAGGTCACCAGCTCCTCGCCGAGGGGGCGGTTGTTCGCCTCCGCCCGAACCTCGAAGCGGCGGCTCGGGTCCCCGTCCCGGGGGAGGATCGCGATCTCCACCGGGAGGTCCCGGGGGTCGAAGCGCGCCTCGTAGACCGTCTCCCAGGAGGTGGGAGGCTCCTCCTCGCCGCCCGCGCGGATCGTGACGTCGACGATCCCGAGCGTCCCCGGGGGCAGGGCCTGTTCCGCGTCGACGATCGCCATCACCTGGGTGCGCGGCGTCGCCTCCCCCTGACAGGCGGCGAGGGCGACGGCGGCCACCCCGGCGGCGATGCGAAGGCGCAACCCCATCACCGTTCCCCCAGGGCGAAGACCACGCTGCCATTCGAGCCCGGGATCGGCCCCTGCTCCCCCGGGTCGTCCCGGCTCACCAGCACCCCGGCGGTGACCGCACCGCCGACCACGACCGCACCCACCACGGTCCAGAACCACCACTTCGTCACCAGTCGATCGTCGCCCCCCTGGTCCCGGGTGGACGCGGGCTCGGCGGAGAGGCCCAGGGGATCGCTCTGCCCGTCGGATGCCGCGCCGGCGGCAGCCGTCTCCGCGGGCGTGGGGGCGGTGGCGGGGGCCGAGGCCAGACGCTCCCGCAGGAGCTCGATGCGGCGCTCGATGGCCCGCCGGTCGTCGGCTTCCGGCCGCTCGGCGAGGTAGCGTTCGAGGGCGTCGAGGGCGACCTCGTCTCGGCCCAGGCGCTCGGCGACGGTCGCCACGTTGTAGAGCAGGGCGGGGCGCCCGCTGAGCTCGTAGGCGCGCTGGAAATAGTCGAGGGCGTCTTCGAAGCGGCCGTCCTCCATGGCGAGGCGCCCCGCCTCGAAGAGATTGCGCGCCTCCGAGTCCCGCCGGTCCCGCTGGGCGGATGCCGGCGACGCCCCCGGTCCGGCGACCGCCGCCGCCAGGGTCGCCGCGACGATGATGCCCCGGAGGAGGGGCGCGCCCAGCGTCGGACACCTAGGCTCCCTGGCCCGCGGGGGGTGTGGGGGGATCCCGCTCATGCTGCGACCTCA
>DAPKRP010000630.1:0-3191 GCA_031800515.1 Polyangiaceae bacterium LLY-WYZ-14_1
CGGTGACCGTCGCCTCCGCGGGACGGCCCAGGAGCGGGTGGTAGGCGGTGACGGTCACCTCTTCCCCCGCCGGCACCCGATCGATCCGAAACCCGCCCTCGGCGTCGGTCACCGTGTGGAGCGGGTGGTATACGGTGACGACCCAGGCGAGCCCGCAGGGCTCGTCGAAGCCGCAGCGGACCTTGCGGAACCCCCCGCGGTCCAGGACCAGGTTTCGGGTCTGCTCGGGTAGGAGCGCCTGGGTCAGGGCGTCCCCCTCGACGGAGGGCCAGAAGGGGCGGGCCGAGGCGTTGGTGAGCTCGAGGGTGTCACCCCGGCTCCCGGAGAGCAGCCGGGGGGTAAGCCGGCAATCCTCGATGGTCAGGGTGCGCACCTGGGGGCTCGCGGGCACCCGGCTCTCGTAGTCGGTGACCGTGACCAGCATGCCCGCGAGCCGCCGGTCGCCGACCATGGCGACCGGGTAGGCGTCCCGGTCGGCCCGATAGGGCGGGCAACCGTCGGGGAAGGCATGCTCCGGAGGGTCCAACCGGGGAAGCGCGACGCCGCTGGCCAGCACGACGAATCCCCGAATGGTCCCGGTGGGTCCGGCACGCTCTTCCTCCGGGGCGGTCGCCCCCGCCGCCGGGTCGGCGCTCCCCTTGGCCGCTGGCCGGGGGTCGTCGTCCGAGTCCTTCGCGGGCTCGGAGCTCGGGCAGCCGGCCCAGAGCGGTGCCACCAGCAAGGCGAGCCCCGTCGCGACCTCCCGCAGCCGCCCTGCCCCGCCGCGCCGGCGGGAAGTCGGCGGAAACGCCGTCGGGCGAAGGTCTGGCCCCGGGCGGCTCCCCGGGGGGACCGACGTCGGCTCGATGCCGGTCAACCTGCGCCGACCCCCGCCGCCGCCAGGGCCATGTCGAGGTAGCCCGCGGGGTCGATCCCGAGGGCCAGCACGAGGAAGGTGCTGACCAGGAGCGCCGTGGTGACGAAGCCGGACTTCATCGGGACGGCGACGGGCGCCCCCGGCGCCGGCTCCCTCATGTACAGATAGACGATCACCTTCAGATAGTAGAAGGCGGCCACCGCGCTGGTCAGAACGCCGATCATCACCAGCCAGACCAGCCCCGTCCCGGCCTGAAGACCCGCGTTGAACACGTAGTACTTGCCGAAGAAGCCCGCGGTCGGTGGAAAGCCCATCAGGGACAGCAGCCCGATCACGAAGGGAATGGCCACCAGCGGGTGGCGGCGCCCCAGGCCGGCCAGGTCCTCGTAGCTGACGGCTTCCTTGCCTTCCGAGCCCGCCAAAATCAGCGCGCCGAAGGCCAGGGTCTTCGAGACGGCGTAGGCCGGCATGTAATAAAGCACCGCGCTCAACGCCTCGGAGCCGACCTCGTAGGACGCGACCACGCCGATCAGCGTGTAGCCGGCGTGGGCGATGGACGAATAGGCCAGCATCCGCTTCACGCTCGACTGGACGATGGCCGCCGCGTTGCCGACGATCATGGTGGCCGCGGCGATGGCCGCCAGCACCGGGGGCCAGCCCGTCGCGCCATTCGACAGGGCGGGGTCGGAAAAGCCCACCGCCAGCACCCGGATGGTCACCGCGAAGGCTGCGGCTTTGACCGCCACCGCCATGAAGCTGGTCGCCGGGGTCAGCGCGCCCTCGTAGGCGTCGGGGGTCCACATGTGGAAGGGCACGGCGCTGACCTTGAAGGCCAGTCCGACGATGACCATCAGCACCCCGATCAGCACGAGCCGCGGGTCCGCGTTCCCGGATGCGATCCCCGCCCGGATGCCGTCGAGGTCGGTGTGGCCGGTGGCGCCGTAGAGCAGGGCGCTCCCGAACAAGAGGATGGCCGCCGCGAAGGACCCCAGGAGGAAGTACTTCACGGCCCCCTCCGCCGACCGGGGGCTGGTGCGTCGGAAGGCGACCATGCAATAGACCCCGAGGGACATCGTCTCGAGGCCCAGGAAGATGGTCAGGAGGTCCGCTGCCCGGGCGAGCACCACGGCGCCGAAGGCGCTGTAGATCAAGAGCACGTAGAACTCGCCCCGGTCCTGGTGGTGTTCCCGGAGATAGCCCCCCGCCAGCATCGCGGTGAGGGCGCCCCCCAGGCAGATCACCAGGTCGAAGAAGAGCGCCATCCGGTCGACGGCGAGGTACCGGGTGACCAGCTCCGGAACCGCGGCCGGTTCGGGGCCATTCACCCAGAGGCCGAAAGACAGGCCGCCGGCGGCGATGAAGAGGATCGTGGTCAGCACGGCGAGGCCGGCACGATCCTCCGTGAAGGCGTCGACGAGCATCACCGCGAGCCCGCCGACGGCGAGCATCAAGAGGGGGAGCATCGCCGTGACGCCGGGGTTGTCGATCAACAGGCCGCTCATCGTCGCTGCGCTCCCTCTCCGGGCACGAGGGCCTGGGCCGTCGCCGATGCCCCAGGGGCTGCCGGTGGCCGTTCCCCGTCGAGAATCCGGACCGAGTCGTCCGCGTTCTGGATCTGCAGCCGCTCCTGGAAGCTCGCGACGAAGCGGTCCGCCGCCGGCTGGAGGGCGCTCAGGAAGGTGTTCGGGAACAGCCCGATCCAGAAGATCAGCACCACCAGGGGCAGCACCGTCATCGATTCGATCCGTCGGGCATCATCCCGGGGGGCCGTCGCTCGAGCCCGCCGAAGGAAGGCCAAGGCGAAGCCGTGCAAGGCGACGATACCGAGGAGCAGCAGCCCGGCCCCCAGGACCTCGCGGAAGACGCCGGAGGAAAACCCGGATCCCAGAGCGCCGACCCAGATCGCCCGAAGCGGCGTCAGCCAGAGGACCAACACGAAGAGCGGGGTCAGGGACATCACGTCCCAGAAACCCAGCTTCATGTCCGCCAGGCCTTCGTTCTCCGGGTGCTTCATCGGCCCCCAGAACATCTTGAGAAGCGCATGCAGCATGTACACGGCGGCCAGAATCGTCCCCGTCGCCGCCAAGATGGCGAACCAAGGCGCGGATGGCCGGAGCGCGTCGCTCGTGAACGTGGCGACCAACACCATGAACTCGCCGATGAAACCGTTCGTCGTCGGTAGACCGATGGATGCCAGGGCCACGATGACGAAGAGGGTCGCGAAGACGGGCATGTCCCGAGCCAGACCGCCGAACTGGTCCAGGTCTCGCGTGTGCCGGCGCTCGTAGATCACGCCGATCAAGATGAACAGCGCCCCGGTGGAGATGCCGTGGTT
>DAPKRP010000631.1:0-1779 GCA_031800515.1 Polyangiaceae bacterium LLY-WYZ-14_1
GGCGGCCTCGAGCTGGGCGTGTTTGAGCCGCCGGCCGATCCCCTGCCCCTGGAGGTCCGGCCGCACCGATAGGGCCAGGGAGTAGATGGTGTTCTCCCGGCCGAGGAAGGGGTCGTCGACCACCCCGGGCACCCCGGCTTCCGCCACCGCCTCGAGGGGGGCGGCCAGGGCGTAGCCGGCGAAGCGCCAGCCCCCAGCCTCCGGAGCCCCGGGTTCCCCGTCCGCCCGACCCGCGGCGACCTCCGCCACCAAGGCGACGCCCTGGGGGTGGTCGAAGGCCAGTCGGAGCCGGTCTTCCGGATCCCGCCGGGCGGGCTCGTAGACCCGAGCCTCGAGGGCCAGGATCGACTGGAGGGCCTCGCCGGCGTCCGGATCCCCGCCCCGGATCCGACGGATCCGCACCGCCGTCTCCATCGCCTCGGTGCCCGCCGTCCCGGCTTGCCGCCCACCCCCGGGGCTCGGCGCGGCGCGGGCGGCCCGGCCCTCGGCGAAGCCCGGGACGTCCATCCAGGCCGGGGCCGGAACCCCGGGGGAGGCCTCGAGCCAGGCGAGGCTGCGGCGGATGGCGACGAAGAGCTGCTCGACGTGGGCCTCGGTCCAGGCGGCGGACAGGCGGTAGCGCACCGTCTGGCTGCCCGCTCCGAAGACCACCGCCCCCCGCCAGAATCGCTGGGCCAGGTAGGCGCCGAGGTGCGCCGGGCTCGGCAGGTCGAAGGCGAGGGCGTAGCCCCGGGCCCGGGGAAAGGCGACCAGGTCCGGGAAGGCCCGAACCAGCCCATCCAGCCGGCGGCGGACCTGCGCCTCCACGCGCCGGGCCCGGTCCGCCGTGGCCTCGACCAGATCCAGGTGCAGCTGGCCCCGCACCAGGGAGGCCGGGTGGCTCGAGGTGGCCTCCGGGTCGGGAAACCGGCTCATCACCACGCCGACCTGGGCGCGCTTGGCGAAGGTGACGCAGTCCGGGGCATCCGGCCGGCCGTCGGCGTCGACCAGGGCGAACCCGGCGTGCCAGGCGACGGGCCCCCCGAGCCCGAAGCCGGTCTGCACCTCGTCGATGATGAGGGGCACCTCCCGACGTCGGGTCAACAGACGCAGCATCCGGAAGAAGCGGCCCGTGCCGTAGCGGTCCCCCCCCTCGCTCTGCATGGGCTCGACGAGGACGGCGAAGGTCTCTCCGGCGGCGAGCTGGTCATCGACGGCGGTCAGGCTGGCGAGCTCGTCCGCCAACAAGCAGTCCCGATCCCGGTCGACGCCGGCGTCGCCGGTCCAGCCGTAGCGGGCCCGGGCCTCGTCGAGCTTTCCCGCGGCGATCAACGCCAACAGATCGGCCGGCGTGGGGGGCTCCCCCGCCTGGGGCTCCCACCAGACCGGGAAGGGGGCGAAGTCGACCTCGTAGCCGGCGATCTCGAAGGGCGCCCGCTTCGCCGGATTGTGGCTGGCCCCGAGGGCGAGCAGCGTCCGGCCGTGGAAGCTTCCCTCGAAGGCGAGCACCCGTCGGCGGCGCACCGGGTCGTCCGCCGCGGCGTGGCAGAGGGCGAGGGCCTTCTCGCAGCTCTCCGCCCCGCCGTTGACGAAGCTGACCTCGGGAAGCCCGGGGACGGCGGCCCGCAGGCGATCCGCGAAGGCCTCCGCCGCGGGGTGCTGCCGCGCCCCATCCCCGGCCCGCACGAGGGTCTCGCCGAACCCCCCCTCGACGTAGGCGCGCACCACCGGGTCCGGGGCGAAGCCGGCGGGGAGGGTGGCGGTCTGGCTCATCCCGTCGAGGACGGACAGGGGCGGGTC
>DAPKRP010000632.1:0-1730 GCA_031800515.1 Polyangiaceae bacterium LLY-WYZ-14_1
GAGGGCGCCGCCGTCGAGGGGCATCCCCAGATGGGCGCAGGCGTTGACGTAGGCCTTCACCGCATCGCCGACCCGGGCGAGGAGCACGGAGCCGACCTCGTCGAGCTCGACGGTGCGCATCCGACCCACCTCGAGCCCGGCGACCGCGCCGGCGTCGGACCAGCCCGCGTCCCGGACGAGGGCGAAGGGGCTGATGAGGCCACCCGGCTCGGGCCCAGCCGCGGCAGCCGCGTCGCCCCCCCGTCCTCGGGTCACCGCGCTGGCGGAGACGCTGACCACCCGCTCGATCTCCGGGCAGCGTTCCTTGATCGCTTGCTCCACCCCTTCGACCAGGGTGACGCTCGACGCCGGGCAGCCGACGCAGCTGCCGAGAAGCCGAACCCGCACCTCCGGGGGTTCGACGGCGACTAGCTCGACGTCGCCTCCGTGGCTTTCGAGGGACGGGCGAACGGCGTCGAGGGCCTCCGCGACCCGCGCTTCCACCGGCGGCGTCGGGTGTTTGATGAGCTCGTGATAGTGGAGGACGCCGAGGACGAGCTCGTCCGCCGTCACCACCTGGCGCAGGGCGCCAAGCGCCCCTGGTTCGCCCTTGAGCCCGCGGATCAACCGCCGAAGCGCCTCCCGGTGGAGTCGTTCGACGGCGTTCTTCAGCGCCAGCACCTGGAGCTGCTGGGCGGATTCGAGCTCGCCGGTGAGGGCTTCGAGCCGTTCGATGTCGTCGACCAGCTCCTTCAGGGTCGGCTCTTCATCCTGCGCCCGGGACCCGTCCGGCGCACCGTCGCCGGCGGCTCGGGGAGCCGGCGCGCCCGGAGAAGCCGGGGGAGCGTCCCCGCCGGGACGCGGAGCCGGAGCGGTCGGGTCGAAAGGAGAGGTCGGCACGCGGGCAGCAGCGGTCATCGCGGTCCCGTCGACGGGCTCACCCCGCCCGAAGGTCGCGGAACAGATAGGGGATGGCCGCGCCTCCGGCGAGGCTCGTCACGACCACGTCGACGACGAGGGGCAGGCCGATGGCGGACAGCAGGAAGAAGACCGAGAGGACGACCCCGGTGGCGAGAAGGCCCTGCCGGATCACCCAACCGGTGTCCCGAAAGAGTTTTCCCTGCAGCAAAAGGCGCGCGGAATAAAGGGCAAACTGAAACATGGCGGGTCCTCCTTCCCAGGGAGCCGATCAGACGTTGGACGGACGACGAAACAGGCCGGTGGTCGCTCGCTAGAGCGTCATCGACAGCAGGAGGGCCAGCAGGATCCCCGGGACGACCCCCGGGGGCCCGAGCAGGGCGCCGAGCATCCCGGCGACCTCCGTCGTGAGCTCCTTGCCCGCGAGGACGACCGCCCCGACCACCCCTCCGATCGTCGCGCAGACGGCGGAGACGAGGACGAGGACGAGGAGGGTGGCGGGGGTGACCAGGCCAGCGGCGAGGTCGGCGGTGAGCGTATCCATCAGAACTCCCCTCCCCCGTCCGGCGGCATCCGGGGATCGGAGCCCGCCGTCCGGGTAGCGGTTTCGTCGACGTGTCGTTCGGACTGGGCGGCAGGGCCTGCGTCGGCGCCGACCTGCCCCGAGCCCGCGTCCGCCGGGGCCGGATCTCCCGGCCCGGCGGGGGGCAACTCCGCCTCGATCTCCGCGAGGGCCTCGGCGACGACGCCGGCCCGATCGGCGAGGCCGTGGGCGGCGAAGAGCGTTTCGGCGCGCCGGTAGAGCGCCACCGCCTCCCGGAGATTGGACGGGT
>DAPKRP010000633.1:0-1578 GCA_031800515.1 Polyangiaceae bacterium LLY-WYZ-14_1
CATCGCCACCACCACCCTGTGGCTCCCCGACCATCCGGCCGGCCGCCGCCCCGCCCGCCTCGGCGGGGGACCGGCGGCCCCGGCGATGCGCCCGGCGCCCGCCCTTCGCCGGAGGCGGTCACGGCGCCCGTTCGTCCGCCCGTCGCGGCGGCGACGCCGCGCCGATCCAAACTCACCGGGTTCCCATCATCTTGTAACGGCGGCGTCACCCGTCGCTGGGAGCGTGGGAACCCTGATGCAGGCTCAGCGTATCCTTGTAGTGGAGGACGACGAGGCCATCGGCGCCTTGGTCGCCCGGGCGTTCCGCACCGAGGGCTTCGAGACCGAGGTGGTCGCCACCGGAGAAGAGGCGCTCCGCCGGACCCGGGCCCGACGTCCCAGCGTGATCCTTCTGGACGTGATGCTCCCCGGTCTGTCCGGCACCGACGTGCTCCGGGAGCTCCGGCGGGAGCCGCGGACCCGGGAGCTTCCCGTCGTCCTGGTCACCGCCCGTTCGGACGAGGTCGACCGGGTGGTGGGCTTCGAGCTCGGCGCCGACGACTACGTCCCGAAGCCCTTCAGCGCCCGGGAGCTCGTCCTCCGGGTGCGCGCTCTGCTCCGGCGGACCGAGGTGCCGGAAGAACGGTCGTCCGACCGCCTGCGCCTCGGACCCCTGGAGATCGACGTGCCGGGCTACCGGGTCGCCGTCGACGGGCAGCCGGTGCCCTTGACCGCCCTCGAGTTTCGCCTGCTCCTCGACCTGGCCCGGCACCCCGGCCGGGTCCAAAGTCGGGACCAGCTGCTCGAACGGGTCTGGCGGGACGCGGACAGCCCGGAGCCCCGCACCGTCGACAACCTGGTCAAGCGGCTCCGGGAAAAGCTCGGCGCGGCCCGCTCCTGGATCGAGACCATCCGGGGCGTTGGCTATCGCCTCCGGGAGCCCGCCTAGGACCCCTGCCCGGACGTTCCGGGAGGTGCCCCGGGCCGGGGTGATGGTGGGGTTAGATGCTTAGAAACACGACGGAAACCGGCGGTCCCCGCCCCGAGATCGCAACGGGTACGACACAGTCGCGTCACCTGGCCCTGGCATAGCTCGGGCCGTTCCCAGCCCCGGCGCGGTCCGGCCGCGGGCGGGGGTCTCGGAGACTACGGCGCCATGTTCAACGACTTCACCGACGACGGACCGGACAAGGGCAGCGGCCGGTTCGGCGCCTCGCTCCTGATCTCCCTGCTGGTCTACGGCGGGCTGAGCGCCGGGATCGTCTACGCGACCAGCATCGTCCGGGAAGAGGTCATCGAAGACGACGAGCAGCAGGTCGAGTTCGTCCCGCCGACCATCGACGAGGACATCCCGGAGCCCGAGCCCGAGCCGGAACCCGAGCCGGAGCCCGAGCCGGAACCGGCGAAGCAGCCGCAGGAGCCCGCCGGGCCCAGCAAGCAGGACCTCCAGGCGAAGGTCGAACGCCAGGCCCTAGACGCCCCGGACCAGATCTCCGACGACGCCGTCGAGCAGTCGAGCCAGGACCTCGCCAACGAGGCAGAGGCCAGTCGGGAGGGGTCCCTGCTGGGGGTGATCGGCGGCACCGGGTCCGGCCGGGC
>DAPKRP010000634.1:0-2692 GCA_031800515.1 Polyangiaceae bacterium LLY-WYZ-14_1
CGGGCTCGGCCTCGCGGTGGTTCGCAGTCTGCTCCATAAGGCGGGGGGCAGCATCGACGTCGAGGCGCCGCCGGAGGGGGGCGCCCGCTTCGTCGTCCGGCTCCCGGCCGTCGACGAGCGCTGAGCCGCCACCCGTCTCAGGGAGCCTTCACCAAGACGCCGCGCCCATCGACTAGCGCCGCCGGGCCAGAAAATCGATGAGGTCGATCTTGGTGATGACCCCGATCACGTCGGCGCCTTCGATGACGATGACCATCCGGGCGCTGGCCAGGATGTCTTCCAGCTGCTCGATCTTCGTCTGGGCGCTGACGGTGGCGTACTCGCTTTCCACCAATGGCCCGATCGGGCTGTCCAGGGAGTGCTCCCCGCTCACCAGATAGCGGAGCAGATCGATCTCGGCGACGGCGCCGACCAGACGGTGTTCGTCGACGACGGGGAGCTGGGAGATCCCGTGGGCCTTCATCCGAGCGATGACGTCCCGCACGTGGTCCGTGGAGCGGGCGGTGATGATCTCTTCCGGCTTGTTGGCCAGAAGATCGCCGACGGTTCCGAGCCCTTCCGTTTCCGCGAGGAATCCATTTTCCCGCATCCAGTCGTCGTTGAAGATCTTCGACAGGTATTTGGCGGCGCTATCGCAGATCAGAACGACGATGTTCTTGATGTCCGGGTGGGCCCGGGCGTATTTCAGCGCCCCGGAGACGGCAGCCCCGGAGGACCCGCCCGTGTACAGACCTTCCAGACGGACCAGGTCCCGGGTCATCAGAAAGCATTCCTTGTCGTCGACCCGAACGATCTCGTCGAGGATGGACAGGTCGATGGTGGAGGGGAAGAAATCTTCCCCGATGCCTTCGACCTTGTAGGTGAATGGCTTGGTGATCCGCCCCGTCTTGACGAAGTCGTAGTAGAGGCTGCCGACGGGGTCGACGCCGACGATCTGGAGGTCTTTCCGGCGCTCTCGAAGATACTTCCCCGTTCCCGTGATCGTGCCACCGGTGCCGAGCCCGGCGACGAAGGCGTCCATGTGCTCCCCCGCCTGTTCCCAGAGCTCCGGGCCGGTCGACTTGTAGTGGCCTTCCGGGTTGTCGGGGTTGTGGTATTGGCGGGTATAGAACGAGTTGGGCGTCTCGTTCGCGAGCCGCTCCGCTACGGAATAGTAACTGCGTGGATCCTCCGGTTCCACGGCGGTCGGGCAGACCACGACCCGGGCGCCGAAGGCACGCAGGCTGGCCATCTTCTCGTTGCTCATCTTGTCCGGCATCACGAAGATGCACTGGTAGCCCCGGACCGCGGCGATCATGGCCAGGGCGGCACCCGTGTTGCCGCTGGTCGCCTCGATGATCGTGCCTCCGGGGGACAGCTCGCCGCGTCGTTCGGCGGCCTGGACCATGTTGAGCGCCATCCGGTCCTTCATGGACCCGGCTGGGTTCAGGTACTCGCACTTCACGTAGACGTCGGCGGAGACGTCCCGGGCTACCCGTTGGAGCTTCACCAGCGGGGTGCCGCCGATGGCGTCGAGGATGGAGTCTGCCGCACCAGGAATCACAAGCGCCTCCCTTCGGAGGGTGCCGCCGCGGAGGCCGTCGTCGGGCCGGCGGGCACGCACCCTCTCATGGCGGACCCACCATAACAGTCGTAGGGAGACCTGCCGCGTCCCTTCGGGCACCGGGGGCTCACTTCCCGTAGAGTCGAGCGATCATGGGTCGCGGAGCCGAGATCGTCTTCGCCACGGAGCGTTACGGATATCTGGCCGATCGGCTTGCCGCCCACCCCGGGTTCGCCCGGGGGGAGGTCGAGCACCGGCGCTTCCCCGATGGCGAGCACTACCGGCGGATCCGGACGGATGTCCTCGAACGAAACGTCACCGTCGTCGGCGGGACCATCGACGAAGTCGAGACGCTAGCGCTCTACGACCTGGCGTCGGGGCTCGTGGCGGGAGGCGCCCACATCCTCACCATGGTGATCCCCTACTTCGGGTATTCCACCATGGAACGGGCCGCCCGGGATGGGGAGGTCGTCGTCGCCAAGACCCGGGCAAAGCTCTTGAGCTCGGTCCCGGAGGCGGGATCGGGCAACCGCGCGGTGCTGGTCGACCTCCACGTGGAGGCGGTCATGCATTACTTCGAGAGCGGGTTGCGGCCGATCCATCTCCCCGCCCGTCCCCTCATCGGGTCGATCATTCGACGCCTCGGTGGAGCGAAGGGATTCGTCCTCGGCGCCACGGATGCGGGCCGGGCGAAGTGGGTGGAGCATCTCGCCAATCAGCTCGGGGTCGGGGCAGCCATCGTGCTCAAGCGACGGCTCACCGGGGAAGAGGTGGAGCTCATCGCCGTGGCCGCCGACGTCGCCGGGCAACGAGTGGTGGTCTACGACGACATGATCCGCACCGGCGGCAGCCTGCTCCAGGCCGCACGGGCCTACCGGGACGCGGGGGCCGCTAGCGTCGCCGCGGTCGCGACCCACGGCGTCTTTCCCGACGGTGCCGTCGAGCGCCTTCGCCAGAGCGGCCTCCTCGAGGGCATCGTGGTCACCGACACCCACCCCCGGGCCCTGGCCGTCGCCCACGCCCACCCGGACTTCGTCGAGGTGGCTTCCATCGGGGATCTCCTGGTATCCCGCCTCTCCGCCGCCCCCACCGACGACCTCCCCGAGGAACGATGACCGCCTCCACGACCACCCGAACGACGACGACGAC
>DAPKRP010000635.1:0-2180 GCA_031800515.1 Polyangiaceae bacterium LLY-WYZ-14_1
GCGCGGGTCCTGGACCGGGCAGGCAAGGTTCTCGGCGCGACCCCCCTCGTCCTCGAACGGGTCCGGGGGGCGGAGGTCGAGCTGACCCTGCGGCTTCCCGGTCACGGCCCGGCGACGGCCTTTCTGACCATGGACGGCGCCCGGAAGCTCATCTCCCTGGCGCCGATGCGTCGCCGTGGCGGCGATTCCGAGGACGCCTCGCCGGACGAGGTCTCCGCCGACGACGAGACCGCCGAGGAGGGGAGCGGGGACCTACGCCGGCGCCGTCGGGTCCGACCCGCCGAGCCCTACGAGCCCTTCGACTAGGGAGCGTCTTCGGAGCCTGGCGGGGCCGGGCTACGTGAACTGTCTCGTGCGCGAGCACGTGGACGTGCACGAAGGGGATCGGCCCTTGGGCCGGTTCCTACGAAGGCACTTGCTAGATCCGGGAGCGGAGGGTGCGGACGGCGAAGGTGCCGGCGCCCTCGGAGGCTCGGATCTGGAGGCGGTAGGCGCCGGACTCGTCGATGCAGACGGGATGGGCGTCCCCGAGCACGGCCTGGGGACCCCGGGTCGCATCTTCCCGCATCAGCACTCCGTTCGGATCGAACAAGAGCAGGTCGAGCTCTTCGATCCCCGGGCCCCCGGCGGCGACGGTTCGATAGCAGCGGCCGTCCAGGAGAACGAGCTGAAGGTCACGGGTCCCTCCGGCTTCGAGCTCGTCTCGGGTCGGCTCCGGGTCGTGCCATTCGAGGAGCTCGCCGTGGGCCTGGCCAAGCTCCCAGAGCTTGTGGGCCACCGGGTCCTCCGCCGGGGGTTCCGGGTCGGTGGCGGGTGCCGGCTGAGGGGGGCGCGCCGCCGTGTCGTCGCCGGCCGCCTCCTCCTCCGGGGCGGTCTCCCCCGCGCCCTCGGAAGCCGCTCCGGTGGCGTTCGAGGCGTCCGGGTCACAGCCGGCGCTGAGCAAGGCCAGCCCGGCGAGCCAGCAGGCGGGGAGTCGCCACCGTCGACGCATGCCGCCGAGGGTAGCTAACGCACCATGGGATTCCAGAACTGGACCGGGACGGTGAAGGGCACGACCTCGAAGCGGGGGGCGAGGTCCGGGGGCAGCGCGCCAGCGGGGAGCGCGGCTTCCAGCGCCCGCCGGGCATGGCGGTCGAAGTCCTGAAATCCGCTGGTCCGGAGCAGCTCCGGCGGGGCCGCCAGGCGTCCATCCCGGCGCAGGCGCACCCGGTAGAGGGCGGTGCCCTGGTCGAGGCGGAGGGCCCGTTCCCGGGGAAACTCGAGGCGGGCCTCCACCCGCCGTCGAAGGCGGAGCAACCAGCGGACGTAGCGGGGATCCCGGGTGTCCAGGGCACCGTCCTCCCCCGGTCCCGGGGCGTGCGGCTGGGACCGTCCACCTTCTTCCGTAACCTGACGGCCGGCGCCGGCCGCGCCGGGGCCTCCGACACCCCCGGCTCCTTCCCCGGGCCGCCGACCCTGACGCCCCGTGGTGGTCAGCATCGCCCGGGTCAGGTCGGCGGCGAGGAGCTCGGCATCCCGGTTGTCTCGCACCCGGGGGGAACGCCAGTCCGAGGGGGTCGCCGCGTCCCCCTCGGGCACCGGCGGCCGACCCGAGGCGGCGGGGAGGAGGGCCGTCGCTCCCTCGCCCCGGGACGCGGGACGGCCCCGACGTTCCGTGGGTCCGGCCGCCGGCGCCGGCGCCGCGCCGGGTAGGCCCACCCCGCCCCGGGGGGCCGGTGGATCCGGCGCGCCGCGTTCCGGCGCCGGCGCCCGTGGTCGACCTTCCTGGGCGGAGCGACCAACCGGATGGCGTTCCCGACCGGGGCCCGACCGGCTGGCCAGAAAGGGCGTCGACCCGGGATTCGGTGTCGCCCGGCGGTCGGTCCGGGTGGCCCGGTCCGGGGCGGTTCGAATCCGCTGCACCTGCCGGGAGTCCCGGGCATTCCAGGGCGCGTCGAGACCCGTCAGCCGGTCCCGCCGGGGCAGCAGCAGCACCACCTCTGCGGGACCGACCTCCGCGCCGGCACCACCCCGGTGGAGGGCATCGACGTTCTGCCGGGCTTCCCGCCGGCCGTAGTCCCGGGGCTTCGGAGGAGGGGTGGGCGACCGCTCCGTCGCGGGCCGCGCGGGACCCGGGGCGGGGGCTCGGGCACCGGTTCCCCGGACCGGTTCCAGCCAGACGAGGTCGTCGGCATCGGCGG
>DAPKRP010000636.1:0-1997 GCA_031800515.1 Polyangiaceae bacterium LLY-WYZ-14_1
GCGACGAGCTCGTCCAGGGCCTCCAGGATGTCGTTGACCGCCTCCCGGACGCGGTCCCCGATCTCCCGGGCGTGGTCGCCGAGACTCTTGGACGTGGGCTTGCTCTGGGTGCTCTCGTCGCGTTCGGTCATGTCCCTGTCCGGTGGCCGTCTTTTGCACACCGTCCATCCACTGTGAGGGCTCTCGCGGGGGTGTCAACCGAAAGCCCAGGTGGGATGAGGGATGGTCGCGGAAAGGGCTGGGTGTACTACACGTCCCAATGCTCGAGAACGACGCGGCGGTGTCTGGATCCGCCGAGCTGGTGGTCGGCGGTCCCCTCCCCGAGCTCAGCGCGGCGCTGGCGGCGGTGACCTTATCCGAGCTCGGGCGGCGTCCCGGGTTTTTCCTGACCCGACCCTCCCGGGATCTCGGCGAGACGGCTCGGCTGCCGGGCCCTGGCGCGCCCTACCTGCTGCCCTGGCCGACCGCCGAGGATCGCCCGCAGGAGCTGCGCTACCCGCCCCGGGCGGCCCTCCTCCACGCTCCGGTAGAAGCGGCGCAGGCGGCGCTGGTGCTCGACGCACTCCCCCAGGACGCCACCGTCGTCGTCGACGCGGGCGCCCCCGAGCTGGTCGCTCAGGTGGCGGAGCGGGGCGTCCGGGGGGTCCCCTTCGGCCTCGAGGGGGACCCCCCGGGCGCCCTCGGTCCGCCGGTCTGGATGGGCGCGCCCTACGGGTTCCAGGGCGGCGTGCAGCCCCTCGAGCTCTTCGTCGGCGGCACGTCCTGCGGTCGGGTTTTTTCTCCCCTCCCCACCGGCCCCTTGGTGCGCCTCGTGGTCGGGACCATCGCCTTCGTCGCCGAGGCGTTCCCGGGAGTCACGGCGCGGGACGCGGCCCGAAGCCTCCGGGGCTTCCGAGGCCTCGACGGCGTGCTCGAGGAGGTCGGTCAGGCGGCCGGGGTGACCGTCGTCCTGCATCGGGTCGATGATCCCGGGGCGCGCCGGCTCGGGGTGGACGCGGCTCGGGCGCGTCGCCCGACCGCCGGGGTCATCGTGCTGACGGAGGAGAGCTCCGGATTCCAGGAGGCGGACCAACTCGTCCTCCGCTGGCCCGGAGCCGGGGCCGAGGAGCTCGCCGCGGCGGTGCGCGACGTCGCCGTCCCCGGGGACGTCGTGCTCATCGCCACCGAGCCACCGGACCAGGTCGACGCGCTGCTGGTCGCGCTCGCGCGCAGCGGGCTTTCCGACGGGAGGGATCCGCTTTCCGGATGAAAGTCCGTCGTCGGGGCGACACCCTTGGCCCGCGACATGCCCCTCGATCCTCAAGAGCTCCGAGAGATCCGCGACGTCGCCCAGCGCATCGCCGTGGGCGCGGGCGACCTCCTCCTCACCGGGTGGCGGTCGGGCGACCCGCAGGTTCGAAAGAAGGGGGCCATCGACCTGGTCACCGACTACGACCTTCGGAGCGAGGAGCTGCTCCGCCGCCAGCTCGAGGATGCCTTCCCAACCGACGCCATCGTCGGGGAGGAAGGGGACCCCACCGGGAACGGCGACCGGATCTGGTACGTCGACCCCATCGACGGGACGACCAACTTCGCCCACGGCCACTTCTTCTTCTGCGTGAGCCTCGGGTTGGTGGACGCCGACGAGCGGGCCGTCGGCATCGTCCACGCCCCCGCCCTTGGAACCACCTGGACCGCGGCCAGGGGGCTCGGCACGGAGCGCAACGGCGAGCGGGTCTCCGTGTCCACGACCCGATCCCTCGATGAGGCCCTCGCGGCGACGGGCTTTCCCTACGACCGCCGGGAGACCGAGGACGACAACGTTCGGGAGACGGCGGCCGCCCTCGCCCGGGTGCAGGGGATCCGCCGCTGCGGCTCCGCCGCCCTCGACCTGGCCCTGGTCGCCGACGGCACCTACGACCTCTATTGGGAACAGACCCTCGGCCCCTGGGACGGCGCCGGGGGGGCGGCGCTGGTCGACGAGGCGGGGGGTCGGGTGACGGGCTACGGGGGAGACC
>DAPKRP010000637.1:0-2059 GCA_031800515.1 Polyangiaceae bacterium LLY-WYZ-14_1
CGGTGGACAACGGCGTGTTCGACGTGCCGGAAGGTGGCGAGGTGATCGTCCCCATCGACGCCAAGCTGCCGATCAGAGACCCTACCCTCTTCGCGGTGACCGTCGAGCCCCCCGGCGGGGTGGTCGTCTCGGATCGGGAGCGCATCGCCGCCCTCGCCCAGCCCGGCGAGGCATCGTGAGCCGCCCGGACGAGCCAGGATCGCCCCCGACGATGGGGGAGGCCACGGCGCAGGCCCCCCGCGATCCGGATCACCGGGAGGACGCCGCGGCGCTGGCGGCACGCCTCGGACGACCCCAGCCCCCGGCGATGCCGCCCCCCCTGACCCGCCAGCCCGTCGGTCGCACCTTGTTCGGGCTGGCGGCGCCGATGGCGGTGGGCATCGTCGCCCTGATGGCCTTCAACGTGGTCGACACCTTCTTCGTCGCCCAGCTCGGCACCGACGCCCTCGCCGCCATCAGCCTGACCTTCCCCGTCGTCGCCCTCGTCTTCGGGATCACCATGGGGCTCGGCATCGGGGTGACCGCCGTCGTCTCCCAGGTGCTCGGGGCCGGCGACCGCTCCGGATTTCGCCGGCTGACCACCGACGCCCTGCTCCTCGGGCTGGTGATCGTCGGGGCGGCGAGCGCGGCGGGCTTCGCCACCATCGACCCGGTCTTCCGCCTGCTCGGGGCCACCGATACGACCCTGCCGCTCGTCCGGGACTACATGGAGCTCTGGTACGCGGGCATCGTCTTCCTGGTGATTCCCGTCCTGGGCAACGCGGCGATCCGGGCGACCGGGGACACCCGCACCCCGGCGGCGATCATGGTCGGCGCCGCCCTGGCGAACGCCATCTTGGACCCGGTGCTGATCTTCGGGCTCGGTCCCATTCCGGCGATGGGCATCCGGGGGGCCGCCCTGGCGACGGTGATCGGCCGGGCCGTCATCCTGGCGGTGGCGATCGGCGTGCTGGTGGTTCGGGAACGGGCGATCGCCGTGGACTGGCCGGGCATCGGAAGGGTGCTCGGGTCCTGGGGACGCATCCTCCGGGTGGCGGTGCCAGCGGCGGCGACCCAGATGCTCGCGCCCCTGGCGACGGGGATCCTGACGGCGATGGTCGCCGCCCACGGGGCCGTGGCGGTGGCGGCCTACGGCGCCGCCACCCGGATCGAAGCCGTCGCCCTCATCGCGGTGATGGCCACCTCCGCCGGGCTCGCGCCCTTCGTCGGGCAGAACTGGGGGGCGCATCGGCCGGACCGGGTCGCCGCCGCGCTTCGCCTCGCCGCCCGGTTCAGCCTGGTCTGGGGGCTCGGGTCCGTCGCCGTCTTCAGCCTGGGGGGAGACCTCGTCGCGGCGGGCTTCGTCGACGATCCCGCCGTCCGGCACACCCTGGGCTGGTTGCTGATCTGGCTTCCCCTGAGCCACGGAGCACAGGGGGTCTTTCTGGTGGTGAGCTCGGCGCTGAACGCCTCGAACCGGGCGGCCCAGAGCGCCGGGCTGAGCGCCATTCGAATGCTCGGATTGACCGTCCCCGGGGCGGTCCTCGGTGATCGGATCGGAGGCCTTCAGGGCATCATCGTCGGCCTGACCCTCGCCCAGCTCCTCGCCGGGCTCCTCGCCTGGGGCGCGGCGCGGAGGCTGCCCTGCTGGGGGACGAATGCCGCCCGGCCTGGGCCGCCGAAGCCGCCTGCGGCCCGGGTCCCGACCCCCGGGGTCGGCGTGCCCGCCGCCTGAGCTCCTCCCCGATGGCCGGTGCCCCTCCGGCGCCGCCTGGCGTCGGAGCTCAGTCGGAGGCGGCGGGCCCGGGGGACGGGGACCCGGCGGTCTCTTCCGGAGGGCCGGTCCCCAGCTGGAAGGTGATGCGGGTCTCCACCCGGCGGGGCGCCTCCGGAACCGGAGAGATCATCCGCAGACCCGCGGCGTGCTTCGAGAGGCAGTCGACGACCTCCTCCGGGGCGCCGGGGGCCGTCAACCGGTGCGAGGCGATCTCCCCATCCCGACGCACCCGGGCGGAGAGGGAGACCACCAGGGTGCCGGGCTGGGTCCGTAGGTAGGCCGGGGGGAAGCAGCCGGTCGGCG
>DAPKRP010000638.1:0-1746 GCA_031800515.1 Polyangiaceae bacterium LLY-WYZ-14_1
GCCCGTCCCTCCCCCTGGGGCGTCGGGGGATCCCAGCTGCTAGCCTGACCGTTCGTAGGGACCGCCTTCCGTTGGCCTCCGATGCATCACCCCCTTCGTTGACCACCTCGGTTCCCGGGCCGCTGCCGGGAGCAGGCACCGCACCTCTCGACGGTCGGGGACGGCTCGACGCCGCTCTGCGACAGGTCGCGCGTCGGGTGCGCGCCCGCCGGGCGATGGAGATGGGCACCACCGCCGCCCTCCCGGCGGTCGGGCTCGCCGGCTTCCTCCTCGCCGTAAGCCGGACCGGCCACCTGGCGGCCGGGCCCGTCGTCGCCTGGGCGCTGGCACTCCTCTCGCTGCCCGCCGCCGCGGCCGTCTTCGGGGGCCTCCGGCGCGTCCCCCGGCTCCTCGCCGCCCGGCTGCTCGACGAGGCCGGCGGCCTCGCCGGTCGGACCGCCGCCGCCGTCGACCTGCTGGACCGGGCCGACGACCGGCCCTTCGCCCGGGCGGCCGTGGCCGACGCCGCCCGCCAGCCCCTCGCGCCCGGGGAGGCGATGCCGCTACGGCCTCCGGCGGACCTCGGCGCCTTGGCGGGGCTCGGGGCCTTCGTCGCCCTCTGGGGCCTGGCCCTGGATCGGGCCGTGCCACCTCCGCCCCCGCCGGCCCCGGGCCCGAGCCTCGAGGCGCTGCTGCTCCACCCGGACGACCTCGCCGCCCAGCGCGCCGAGCTCGACGCGCTCCTCGAGGACGCGCGGGACCAGGAGACCCCCGCGACCCGGGAGGCCCAGGCGCTGAACCGCATCCTCGAAGACCTCGCCGACCGCCGCATCGACCGGGAGGACGCCCTCCGCGCCCTCCAGGCCCTGGAAGCGGCGCTCGGGACGCCGACGCCGGGCCTCGAAGGCATCGCCCAGGCCCTCGACGCCCTGGGCGACGCCCTCGGAGAGGCGGGGGTGCGCCGCCTGGAAGCGGACGCTCCCCCCGGGGCGGACCGGTCCGCCGGCGAGCTCCGAGCCGCCCTCGAGGCCGCCGACGCCCGTCGGGCGGAACAGGCGATGCAAGGCCTCGCGGACGCCCTCGCCGAGATGGCGCCCTCCCGGGCGGAGCTCGAGCGGATCCGCCGCGCCCTCGCCGAGGCCGCCGAGCGGGACCCGGGGGCCGAGCAGGACGAGGCCCTCGAGGAAGCCCGCCGGGAACGAGATCGCCTTCTCGACCGCCAGCGGGAAGCGGAAGAGGCGCTTTCCCCCCGGGAGCGTCGGCTCCTCGACCGGCAGCGGCGGGAGCTCGAACGCCTCGAACGGGAGGCCCTGACCGGCGAGCAACGCCGCACCCTCGAACGGCTCCGCCGGGAGCTCGACCGGGGGGCGGAAGACCTTCGCCGGGATCCGGAATCCGCCGCGGCCTCGGAGGCCCTCCGCCGCGCCGCGGAGGAGCTCAATCGCTTCGCCCGGGACCAGCTCAGCGAGGCCCAGCGGCAGGAGCTCGAACGCCAGGTGCGTCAGCTCCGGGAGCTCCTCCGCCGGCAGCGTCAGCAGCAGCAGCAAGGAGGGGACGGGCAGCAGCCCCGGCCCGGCGGCCAGCAGGGAGGTGGGAGCCAGATGGACCGCTTCGTCCTCCGGGCCTCGGGCCAGGACGGTGAGGGCATCCCCCTCATGATGCCGGGGCAGGACGGGCAGGACGGGCAGCAGGCCGGCGGCCAGCAGGGTCAGGGCGGGGGCGCTTCCGAGGAGCAGCGCGGCCCGCAGGGGACATCGGGTCAGGGCC
>DAPKRP010000639.1:0-2981 GCA_031800515.1 Polyangiaceae bacterium LLY-WYZ-14_1
GAACACCCGTCGGGGGAAGACGATGGTGCGGGTCTCGAAAAAGTCCTTCTTGCGGAGCTCGACGCCGTCCGGTGCGACGGTTCCGAGCCAGGTCTCCGGGGTGCTCGGGCGACGGCGGCCGAAGACCCGAGGGGTGAACGCGCCGATGTTGTCCCCGCCCTCCGGGTCCCGGGCGGAGGGGGCCCGGAAGGCTTCCACCCCGGCCTCCCGCATCGCGGTGCCGAGCGCCTGGGTCTCGGTGTAGTCCGTCGGCGAGGCGAGGCGGTGGCGGAATCCGCGGAAGGGCGGTGCGGTCAGATCGACCCCCCGATCCGTTCGGAGGCTCGCCCGGAAGGCGGATAGCTCGACGTGCAGCGTCGGCAGGTCTCCGGCGGTGCCTGAGAGGAAGAGCAGGCGGTAGTAGGCCACCTCCGCGAAGGCGGTCCGCAGGGTCGCGGAACCGTAGAAGATGCCGCGCTCGTGGGGGCGGCCGTAGCGGGAGCCGTGGCGGAGGGGCGGGTAGCGAAAGGGCGTCCGCAGCAAGTAGTGCAAGCTGGCCGCGCCGTCTCGGGGCAGGGGCGGCTTCGACGCTTCGAGCACGTCCTCTAGGACGTCCTGCTCGGCGGCGCTGTCGACGAGCTTCCGCGTCGAGGCGAGATGCTGGGCCTCGACCACCCGCCAGGGTTCGACGACGAGGGGTCGGAGGAGCCGATCAGACGCGGCCGCGCATCGCGTCCAGATAGTGGATGACATCGACGAGCCCCTCGACGGTCCGAATCCGTTCCGCCGGTACGCCCCGGAGGTGCGCGTTGTCCCCGTGGAGCCAGGCGGCGGCCGCCCGGTCGTCGCCCCCCACCAGCGCGTCGAGGCTGCGGTAGAGCCGCAGGAAGAGGGCGGCGAGCTCTCCCGGCTTGTCCTCTGGATCGAGACCCCGGCCTCGGGACGCTCGGGACAAGGTCGCCTCGCTCAGCCCGAGCACCCGAGCCAGCTCCCGCCGGGAGACGCCGAGCCGGGCGGCGGCCTCGAGCGTCGCCTTGGCGAGCACGGCGGCGGCTTCGGGGCGTTCGGCGGCGACGACGGTCATTTCATTTGCAACGATATTCGGATCGCTACTCATATGCAAGCCAGCGCCTCCGTCCCGAGGTCGGCTCGGTCCCCCCCCTCGGGGCCGCCTCGGAGCCTGTGTGAGGCGGCCGAGTCCGGACCGGGGAGGTTTTCTTCCGGGCCCGGGACCCCCAGGACCCGGCCGTGGCAGTTGAACCTTCGACCGGCGGCGCCAGGGAGCGCATCTTGATCACCGGGGCCTCTCGGGGCATCGGCGCGGCCACCGCCCGACGCCTGGCCGCCCCCCGCCGGGAGCTGCTGCTCGTCGCCCGGAGCGCGGACGCCCTGGAAGCCCGCTGCGCCGAGGTCCGGGAGCAGGGCGCGACGGCGGAGTTCCTCGCCGTCGACCTCGCGCAGTCGGAGGGGCTCGCCGCGGTATGTCGGGCGATCGACCCGGCGACCCGCCCCGTGGACGGCATGGTGCTGAACGCGGCGGTCGCCAACGGCGTCGACTTTCGGGAGACGAGCCGGGCGGCCATCCAGCGGGAGGTGGACCTCAACTACGTCGCCCCGGCGACCCTGCTCCGTCAGGTGCTGCCCGCCATGGTCGACCGGGGCGCCGGCCGGGTCGTGATCGTCGGGTCCTTGACCTCGATGGTTCCGTTCCCAGGGAATGCGAGTTACTCGGCGTCGAAGGCGGCGCTTTCCTCCCTGGTCCGCAGCGTGCGGATGGAGGTCCGGGGGAGCGGCGTCCACCTCGGCGTCGTCCTACCGGGATACTGCCGAACCCAGATGACCGCCAACACCCGCACCGCGCTCCCCGCGATGGACCCGGCCCAGGTCGCCGACGCGATCGCCCGCAGCTACGAGCGGCGCCGGGACCGGGTCGTCCCGGGGATCTTGAATCGGATCGCCGCCGGCTTGTTCAGCGCCTTTCCCCAGACCTCGGACCGGCTCCTCGGCACCTTCGCGCGACCCCTCATCCCGACCTCGACCTCCTGAGCCGTTCCTCGCCTCGGACCTGATGACGACGACGCCAGCATCGACGCAACCGATCCTGATCCTCGGCGCCCAGGGCTTCATCGGGCGCGCCCTCCGCCGCCGCCTCCGGGGACGCGTGCCCCTCGTCAACGTCGACCAGGCCGACCTGGGGCCCGAGCAGGTCGCCGGAGAGACGAACCTGCAGCTCGACCTCGGCAACCCAGCAGACGTCGACGCGATCTTCGACCACCTGGGCGACGACGCCGCGGGCCTGGCCGGGGTCATCCACCTGGCCGCCTACTACGACTTCAAGAACCAGCCGGACCCCCGCTACGGCGCGCTCGAAGACGGGCTCCAGCATCTGCTTCGCCGATGTGCGGAACGCCTCCCGGAGGAGGTGCCGTTCGTCTACGCGTCGAGCATGGCGGCCCTCGCCCCCACGGAGCCCGGGGAGAAGCTCGGACCCGAAAGCCCTCGCTCCGGAGCGTGGGCCTACACCGCCCACAAGGTTCGCTGCGAACAGATCCTCGAGACGGCCGACATCCCCCACCCCCGGGGCGAGCTCGTCCTCGCCGGCGTCTACAGCGACTGGTGCGAGCTCGTACCCCTCTACCAGCAGATCGAGCGGATCCGGCGCTCCTCCGTCGAGCGTCTGTTCTACCCGGGGCCGGTCGACCGGGGCTTCCCCTACCTGCACGTCGACGACGCCGCCGAAGCCTTCGAGTCCGCCGTGCGGCTCCTCCGGGGCCGGGCCGGCGTCCACCGCTACATGGTGGGGGAGGACGTGCCCATCCCCTACCGGGACATCCAGCAGACGGCGTCCCAGGTGCTCCACGGACGGGACTTCGAGGTGCTTCGCGTGCCGAAGTTCCTGGCCCGGCAGGGGGCTCGGGTCATGCAAGGGCTGGCCAGCGCCCGCGGGGACCGATCCTTCATCAAGCCCTGGATGATCGAGTACGCCGGCGAGCACTTCGAGC
>DAPKRP010000640.1:0-2616 GCA_031800515.1 Polyangiaceae bacterium LLY-WYZ-14_1
GAACTTCAGGGTCATCCGATCGCTTTCGCCGATCTGGCGGTAGCGCTGCCGATCCTGATCCCCGAGCCGGTAGGTCGGCGGTAGCGTCCACACCCCCTCCGGGTAGTCCTTGGTGTCGAAGCGGTTGGCGTTGACCTCGGAGCGGGCTTCGATCTGGAAGCCGGCGGATTCGATCAGGGCGACGAGGTCCGCCTCCGGCACGTAGCCGCGTTCCACCCAGGCCTCGAGCTCGGCGCCTTCCGGGGCGCGGTGCTGGACGACGCCGAAGACGCCTCCGGGCTTCAGCACCTCGAAGGCGGCGCCGAGCACGGCGGTCGCCTGGTCCCGGCGGATCCACCCGTGGAAGTTCCGGAAGGTCACCACCGCGTCGGCGGATCCAGGCTCGCCGAGCCGGTTCTTCTCCGGCGGCTCCCAGACCACGGTCTGCACGTTCCCGTAGACCTCCGGGTTGGACCCGACGCGTTCGACCATCTTCTGCGCGAGGCGGGTGCCGTAGTATTCCGGGTCGCCCTCCGGGTCGGTGATGGTCGCGATGAGCGTGCCGTCGGGGCCGAGGGCCGGGGCCAGGATCTCCGTGTACCAACCGCCCCCGGGGTTCAGCTCGACCACGGTCATCCCGGGCCGGATGCCGAAGAAGGTCAACGTCTCGACGGGATGCCGATAGGGGTCCCGGGCCTTGTTCTCCGCCGAGCGGTGGGGCATCCCGAGGACCTCTTCCAGCCAGTCGTCGTCCGCCTCGACGGCGGCGGCGAGGGCGGCGGTGCCCTCCGGGTCGACCATGCCCGACTCCCCTCCTGCGGTGTCCGCCGACGAGGAAGAGGCGGCGTCCCCGGAGGCGTTGCCGGCGCCCCCATCCCCTCCGCCGCAGGCGCCGGTGAGGCCGAAGGACACGAGCACGACCAAGAGCGGCGCCGCCGGAAGGAGGGCAGCGCGCCGGGGGAGGAACGGAAGGGATTCGCTGGGCATGGGTTCTCCGGGCATGGGTTCTCCGGTGGGGCCGGCCCGGAAGGCGGGGCATCGGGGTCCGGGCCGGGCGAACCGTGGAAAGCTCCCGGGAGCGTGTCAACCGCGGCTTGTCCAGGTTGCCGGGAGGTTGTAACCCGGGCGCGGTCGCCGCGGTGGTCGGACCGCCGGGGAGCCCGAAGCCGGGCCGCCCCCGGCGCCGGTGGATCCGTCGACGGGCGGCGGCATCGGGGTCGACGACGACGGGACCTCAGGACGGAGGAAGGGATGGCGACGCGGACCGAGACCGACTCCATGGGCCCCATCGAGGTCCCAGCGGACCGCTACTACGGGGCGCAGACCGCGCGTTCCCGCATGAATTTCCGGATCGGACAGGACCGTATGCCCCGGGAGGTGATCCGGGCCTTTGGAATCCTGAAGAAGGCGGCGGCCCTGACCAACCAGTCCCTCGGGCTCCTCGACGCTCGGACCGCGGACCTGGTGGTCCAGGCGGCGGACGAGGTGATCGCCGGTGACCTCGATGACCACTTCCCCCTGGTGGTCTGGCAGACCGGGTCCGGCACCCAGAGCAACATGAACGTCAACGAGGTGATCTCGAATCGGGCGATCGAGATCGCGGGGGGCACGCTGGGGTCGAAGGACCCGGTCCACCCCAACGACCACGTCAACCGAAGCCAGTCGTCCAACGACACCTTCCCGACGGCGATGCACATCGCGGCGGTCCAGGAGATCGAAGACGGGCTGCTGCCGCGGGTCGCGGCCCTGCGCGAGACCCTCGACGCCAAGGCCAAGGCCTACGCCGACGTGGTGAAGATCGGGCGAACCCATCTGCAGGACGCCACCCCCCTGACCCTGGGCCAGGAGATCTCCGGTTGGGTGGCCCAGCTCGACCACGCGATGGCGGCGATCCGAGGGACCCTGCCCCAGCTCTACGAGCTGGCCCTCGGGGGGACCGCCGTGGGAACCGGGTTGAACACCCACCCGGAATACGCCGAGCGGGTCGCGACGCAGATCGCCGAGCTCACCGGTAAGCCCTTCGTCACCGCCCCGAACAAGTTCGCCGCCCTCGCCGGGCACGACGCCTTCGTCGGAGCCAGCGGGGCGATCAAGCAGCTGGCGGCCGCCTGCATGAAGATCGCCAACGACGTGCGGTGGCTCGCCTCCGGGCCCCGCTGCGGCATCGGGGAGCTGCAGATCCCCGCGAACGAGCCGGGCAGCTCGATCATGCCGGGCAAGGTCAACCCCACCCAGTCGGAGGCGATGACGATGGTGTGCGTCCAGGTCTTCGGCAACGACGCCGCCATCGGGTTCGCCGGCAGCCAGGGCAACTTCGAGCTCAACGTCTTCAAGCCCGTCATCGCCCACAACCTGCTCCATTCCGTCCGGCTCCTGGGCGACGCCTGCGCCAGCTTCGACGAGCACTGTGCCCAGGGGATCGCGCCGGATCAGAAGGTGATCGACCGCCATCTTCGGAGCTCCCTGATGCTGGTCACCGCCCTCAACCCCGTGATCGGGTATGACGCCGCCGCGAAGATCGCGAAGCACGCCCACGCCCAGGGGACGACGCTGCGGGAGGCCGCCGTCGACCTGGGCCTCCTGACCGGGGAACGCTTCGACGAGGTGGTCCGCCCGGAGCAGATGGTCGGACCCAAG
>DAPKRP010000641.1:0-1534 GCA_031800515.1 Polyangiaceae bacterium LLY-WYZ-14_1
GGCCCGGGGTGGCCGGCGGACCGGGGGGAGCGGGATCGGCGGAACCTCGAGAAGCTGCTCGACGCCCTGGCCGCCCTTCCCCCGGGGGCCCCGCGAACCGCCCGTTTCCGCTGCGTGCTCGTCTGGGCCGAGCCCGGCGCGGGGGCGGACCCGAACCGCCCCGGGGAGCCCGTGGGGCCCGGGATCGTGATCGCGGAAGGTTCCTGCGAGGGCACCATCGCCGAGGCCCCCCGGGGGACGGGCGGTTTCGGCTACGACCCGGTTTTCCTTCCCGTGGGGGAGGCGCGGACGATGGCCGAGCTCTCCCCGGAGGAAAAGAACGCCCGCAGCCATCGCGCCGCGGCCGCTCGCGCCCTCCGGGCCAAGCTCGGCTGACTACTCGCCGCCGCCGCCGCCCCCGCCGTCGTTGGTCGCCTCGATGGCGGTGAAGATGAACGAGCCCGTCAACGCGGTCTGGACCAGCGGGTTCAACACCGTCAGCACCGACTCCACGGCGACCAGGGGCTCGTCGCTGACGAAGATGATGTCCCCCGCGGCGAGCTCCACGTCCGGCCGATTGCCATCCACCAGATCCTTCAAGGAGGCGTGGAAGACCCGGGGAGCGTTCAGGTCGCCCCGGATGATGCGGATGTCCCCCCGGTGCCCGAGCTCGGTGACCCCGCCGGCCATGGACAGGGCCCGGCTGAGCCGCATGCCCGGGGTGAAGCTGTAGGGAGCCGGCGCTTCCACCTCGCCGAGGAGGACGACCTGATTGTTGAAGCTCGGCGGGACGACGAGCTGGTCCCCGGCTCGAACCCGGATGTTGTGCCGTGGGTCGCCGGAGTAGGCCATGGCGATGTCGACGGGCATCACCTCTCCGTTACGCACCAGGGTGGCGTTCCGGAGATCCGCCAGGGGGACGACCGCCGTCTCCGTGGCCCGCACGTCGAGGCCGCCCGCCAGCGCGATGAGGTCGGCGACCCGCAGCCCCGGCGTCGCCGGATGGCGGCCGGGCTTGGCCACGGCGCCGAGGATGGAGACCTGGTGCCCGTCGAAGGCGTCGACTCGGAGGTTGACCTGCGCCTCCCGGTCGTAGCGCTGCACCGCCTCTTCCAGAGCGACCTCCGCCTCGGCGAGGGTCATCCCGCCGACGTCGACGCTGCCGGCGAGGGGCACCTGGACCAACCCCGTCTCGTCGACGATGAGCCCCGGATGATTGTCCCGTTCGATGTCCGTGGCGGACCGGTAGTAGACCAGCTGCACGTGGAGGACGTCGCCGGGCAGGATGCTGAGCGGCGCCGGGTCGTCCTCGTCGATGCCCTGCCGGGCGAGGGGCGGCGGGGCGACGAACTCCGGGTCTTCCGCGAGGGTGGTCGGCGCCCGGGGAAGATTGGGCCGGCAGCCCGCGGCGGCGAGCAGCGAGAGCCCGAGAACGCCGACGAGCCCCCCCGGGCCCTTCCAGTGGCGCCGCATGCTTCCGCCGGACTTGTCGACACGGTGGTCCATCGCGCCGATGGGTACCTGGCTTGTCCCGGCTGGGCAAGCGGGGGCGGTC
>DAPKRP010000642.1:0-3792 GCA_031800515.1 Polyangiaceae bacterium LLY-WYZ-14_1
GAGGCAGAGGAGAAACTCCGGATCTCGGACGCCCTCCTGCGGTCCGGCGGCAACGTGACGGCGGCGGCCCGAGGCCTTGGCCTCTCCCGGTATCAGCTCCTTCGTCGTATGAAAAAGTACGAGCTGGACTGACTCCGGCGCACTCGAGCGTCATCTTCCGCGCGAGACCGCGCCTCATCGCTCGCATGCGCACGCCATCGCTCGCTCCGTCGACGCAACCGCACGATCTCGCGCCGGGGCGCACGACGTCCGTCTCGCGAGATGCAGATGTGGGTCTGGGTACGTACTTCTCAACCGGTGGAGATCATTCGCGTCTTCGTCCTCTCCCGGAGAGCCCTTCCCTTGGCCCGCCCTTCGCAGAGGGGAGGACTCGAGTCCCCGAGGGAGGAAGCCAGCAATGAAGAAGAGCGCGGTTAAGCTCGCCTGGTCCAACAAGGAAGCCCGTGAGGCCCTGGCGAAGTACGAGGGCATCGTCCGGATGACGGCGCGGCGCTTGAAGCCCGTGGCCGCCCTCGGCCAGGCCCTCGACGAGGAGGACCTGTGCGCGGAGGGCCGGGTCGCGGTGCTCGAGGCCCTCGCCACCTACCAGGGCTTCGGCATCGAAGAGCAGACCTGGGTGCGCACCCGGGTGCGGCAGCGGATGATCGACGCCATCCGGCGCCTCGACCTCCGGAGCCGGGACGAGGTGCGCCTCGCGGTGAAGCACGCCGCGGGGGAGACCAGCGACCAGAAGGAGGCCGAGCGGGGCCGGGCCATCGCTGCCCGTCGGCTGGTGTCCCTCGACGCCGCCCACCCGGACAGCGAGCCGATGCTCAACCGGATGGGCGACCAGCACACCCCGGCGGCGGACAACGTCGCCCACACTCGGGCCCAGCGCCGACGGCTCCTCGGGGCGCTTCAGATCCTGCCCCCGCGGCAGCGGGAAGCCATCGAGCTCGGGCTCTTCGAGGGCCTCGCCCTCCGGGAGATCGGCGACCGCATGGGCATCAGCGAGAGTCGGGTCTGCCAGCTCCAGAAGCGCGCGGTCCAGCACCTCCAGAAGGCGATCGCCGAGCCCGTCGACCTCGACACCGCCGCCTGAGCCAAAATCCCGGGGAGCCGTCGGGTCGGCGGGCGCCGGTGGGGAAGGTCGGCGGCAGTCAGTCTTCGACCACCCCGCCCCAGGGTGGTGCCTTCGCTCCGATCCGACTTCTTCCTTGGAGTTACGGAGCCGAGGCGCCTCCCGAGGCCGCCGGGCCGTCCCCCTCGCTCTCGGCGGGCGCCGGACGGAAGATCATCAGGTGCTGCCAGGGGAGCTCGTCGTAGCGCCGGTCGAGGGCCCAGCCGAAGGCGCGGAGCTCCCGGAGCATCTGGGCGGCGGACATCTTGTGGTCCCTTCGGATGGGGACGTCCGGATCCTCGGCCCGGAACTCGACCAACGCCAGGCGGCCACCCGCCGGGTCGAGGGCACCGGCCAGGTCGGCGAGGACCGCTCGGGGGTTCGAGAGCTCGTGGTAGACGTCGACCATCAGGGCGAGGTCGATCCGGTTTCGGGGCAGCCCCGTCGTCGTCTGGGCGCCACGGACCAGCACGATGTTCTCCACGCCGGCGGCCTCCGCGCGACGGCGCAGGCGGGCCAGCATCTGCGGCTGGAGATCGGTGGCGTAGACGGTGCCGCCGGGGGCCACCCGCCGGGCCATCCGGAGGGCGTGGAAGCCGATGCCCGCGCCGATGTCGGCGACGTCGTCCCCCGGCGACAGACCCAGGGCGTCGAGCATCTGCTGCGGTCGCTCCTGCTGCGCGCGCTCGTCTCGGACGAGCCAGTCCGCGCCCCGCCAGCTCATCGTCGGCGCCGGTCGCCGTCCCTCGATGCTTCGGGTCGATCCTTCATCGCCGTCGGCCCGAGCCCCCGTGGAGCAGGCGACCAGCAGCCAGGCTGCCGTGAGGGCGAGGGCAGCGGGGTGGAAGGAGGTCGCCGGGCTCGTACCCCGTCCGTGCGATGACGTTGGCCGCATGGGTGGACGCTGAGGCCACCGACCGGCCGGGTCACGCGGTGAGGCCCGCCACCATGCCGCGCCGGCGCTACAGAACTCTCCATAGAGCCTCCCGAGGCGCTGCCGTACGTTCGTCCTCGACCTTCGAGAACGGGAGGACGGGTATGGATCGCTGGACCGCAGGAGCAGCGGTCGGGGTCGTGCTGCTCGCAGCGGCGCTCCCCGGCTGCCAGGGGGAGATCGGTCGCGGTGGCCCGGGCCGGGGGGAAGGCCCCGGCGACGCGCCCGGGCCGGGGGACGGTCCGACCACGATGATCCCGGATGCGCCGACCGCCTGCGCGAGCCCGAGCCAGGCGTTCCTCTGGGACCTTTATGCCCCCGTCTTCTCCCGGTGTATCGGCTGCCACAACGATTTCGGGCTGGCGCGGGCCTACGACCTGCGTTTCCGCCTCGAGTTCCCCGGGCGACCCGGCTGGGAGACGCGCAACGCGGAGACGCTCGCCCGCCTCGCCGGGGAGGACACGGCGGGAGGAGAGCCGCTCCTGCTCGCGAAGCCGACGGGAGCGGTAGCCCACGTCGGCGGCCAGGTGCTGCCGCCGGATAGCTCCGAGGCGCGGCTTCTGGGCGCCTTCGTCGACGAGCTCCGGGAGCCGTCGGACTGCGATGCGTCCCCGCCGGACGCCGCCGCGGACCTCGTCGACGCCCTGGTGCTCGACGGCCCGCGTCGTACCGTGACCCGCGCCCACTTCGCCCTGACCGGCGAGGTCCTGCCCCCGGAAGCTCGGGACCTCGTCCCCGACACGCCGGAGGGTCTGGCGGCCGGGGTCGACGCGGCCCTGGCCCACACCGACTTCGAGGTCCGTCTGGCGGACGCCTTCGCCGACAGCCTGAACGTGCGGGCCCATAGCTCCATCGTCTTCCGCTTCAGCCAAGGGCCGGTTCTCTACCGTTCCGGTTGGCGCCAGCTTCGGTTTTACAACCGACTCTGCGAGGGCGAGGCGCGTAATCCGTGCTGTCACGCCCCCACCCAGGACTGCTGCTCCGAGTACCACCCCGCGGACTACTGCGAGAGCACGCACTCCGAGGTGAACCGACGCGGCACGACGGATGGCTTCATCGAGGAGCCCCTCGAGCTCATCAAGCACGTGGCCCGGGAAGACCTTCCCGTCGGCGAGGTCGTCACCGCGGACTACGGGATGGTCAATCCGTGGTCCGCGTCGATCTTCGGCTTCCCGCCGGACGACCGGGAACGCCTGTTCGATGACGACCTGTCGAACGACCGCTGGGAGTACGTTCCAGCTCGAATCCCGAGCACCGAGCTGAACGATCTCCCCGCCCGACAGGACGGCGAGCCCTTCTATCCCCACGCCGGGATCCTCTCGACGACGAGCCTTCTCGGCCGCTACCGGTCCACGCCGAGCAACGTGCACCGGGGCCGGGCCGCGCGGGTGGTCCTGGAGGAGCTCCTGGCGGTCCCGGTCACCACCTTCGCCGACTTCAACACCAACGAGGTGCCCCTCGACGCGGACCTCGAGCTCGCCACCCAGGAGTTCCCCGCCTGCACCTCCTGCCATGCGGCCATGGACCCCCTGGGGGGCTTCTTTCGATTCCATCCGGGGGCGGGCCGCTATCGGCCGGACCGGGCCGACCTTCCCGCCCACATCCCGGACCCGAGCTTCCTCGGCACGGAGCCACCCCCGGAGACCAACCCCCTGACGACCCTGGGTCGGGCGATCGCCGACCACCCCCGCTACCCCCTGGCCCTGGTCCAGACCGTCCTCGAGGGCTTCGTCGGGGTCGAGCTCCTCGGCGTCCCGGC
>DAPKRP010000643.1:0-6808 GCA_031800515.1 Polyangiaceae bacterium LLY-WYZ-14_1
CCGTGAGCTGGAGCTTGCCCGTGCCGTGCATCTTGGTCGCTTCGATGAAGAGGATCTCGCCGCCCACGGCGGTCCAGGCGAGGCCCGTGGCCACGCCCGTCTCGCTGGTGCGTTCGGCGACCTCGCTCGTGAAGCGGGGCGGGCCGAGATAGGGGCGAAGGTCTTCCTCCTGGGTCAGGGCCCAGGGCCCTTCTTCCCCTTCCGCCACCTTGACCGCGATGCCCCGGATGGCTCCAGCGACCTGTCGCTCCAGATTTCGCACCCCGGCCTCCCGGGTGTAGTGGTCGATGATGGACTCGAGGGCACCGGCCTGGAAGTCGAGCTTTTCGGCGGTGATCCCGTGCTCTTCGAGCTGCTTGGGAAGCAGGTGGTCCCGGGCGATGTCGAGCTTTTCCCGCCGGGTGTAGCCGGGGATCTCGATGATCTCCATCCGGTCTCTGAGCGGCGCGGGGATCGTGTCGCCGACGTTGGCCGTGGCGATGAACATCACCTTCGAGAGGTCGTAGGGGACCTCCAGGTAGTGGTCGCTGAAGGTGTCGTTCTGCTCCGGGTCGAGCACCTCGAGAAGCGCCGCGGCCGGGTCGCCACGGAAGTCGTGACCGATCTTGTCGATCTCATCGAGCATGAAGACCGGGTTCACGGTGGTGGCCTTCTTCATGCTTTGGATGACCTGGCCGGGCAGGGCGCCGACGTAGGTGCGGCGGTGCCCCCGGATCGCGGCCTCGTCGTGCACACCGCCGAGGCTCACCCGGACGAACTTCCGCCCGAGGGCGCGGGCGACGGACCGCCCGAGGGAGGTCTTCCCGACCCCTGGCGGCCCGATCAGGCAGAGGATCGGGCCCTTCTTGTCCTTCTTCAGCTTTCGGACCGCGAGGTACTCGACGATCCGCTTCTTGACCTTTTCCAGCCCCGAGTGGTCTTCGTCCAGGACCTGGCGCACCTGGGAGATGTCGAGGTTGTCCGTGGTTTCCTTCGACCAGGGGATGTCCAGGATCCAGTCGATGTAGGTCCGGACGACGGTATATTCCGCGCTTCCGACCTGCATCGACCGGAGCCGCTTGAGCTGCTTTCGGGCGGTCTGGTCGGCTTCCTTCGGCAGGTGCGCCTTCGTGATGCGTTCTTCCAGCGCGTCGAGGTCGCCCTGGTCCCCCTCTTCTTCGCCGAGCTCTTCCTTGATCGCCTTGAGCTGCTGGCGGAGGACGTATTCCCGCTGGTTCTTGCCCATCTCCTCCTTGATCTGGGAGTTGATGCGCTCCCGCATCTTCAGGATCTCGAGCTGTCGCGTCAGCAGCCGGAGCACCTTTCGGATGCGTTCCTTGGAATCCACGGTCTCGAGGAGCTGCGCCTTTTCCTCGACGGGAGCGTCGAGGTTCGCCGCCACCAGGTCGGCGAGCTGGCCGGGTTCCTGGATGGAGTCGATGAGCGCGCCCGCCTCCCGGGGGAGCTCGGGCATCAGCTGGATCACCTGCTTGGCGACGTCCCGAAGGGACATCGCGAGGGCCTCGCTTTCGACGTCTTCCGTGCGGGGCTCATCCAACCGGGAGATCCGCGCCTTCAGGAACGGGGCGTCCTGGAGCACGCGTTCCATGCGGACCCGAACGAGACCCTGGAGGATCAGAGAGTAGTTGCCCGATGAGTGCTTGAGCGCCTTGAGGACCCGGGCGGCCACGCCCACCGGGTAGAGGTCGCTCTGCCCCGGGTCGTCCGTCGCCGGGTCCCGCTGGGCGAAGATCGCGATGATCGGCTGGGTCAGATTTTCGATGTTCTCGACGAGGGCGACGGACTTTTCCCGGCCGACGTCGAAGGGCGCCACCGCCCCCGGAAAGAGCACCGCGTTCCGGATCGGAAGCACCGGAAGCTCGTCATCGAAGGTGACGTCCTGCGGGTCTTCGGTGGGGACTTCCGGCTTGTCGAGGTCGTCTTGGTCCATGAATCAACTCTCCCGCCGGCGACGCGCTGAGCGCGCGTGCTCCCGCGGAAAGGCAACATAGTCAGCCCCCGGAAGCCACGCAACCAAGGGAAAACCCGGTGATCCTGCGGTTTCGACGTGGGACCCTGGGCCCCCGTGGGGACCGTTCCGCCGCCCGTCGAAGCCGCCGAATCCGCCGCCCAGGTCGAGGCCGTCGCCCGCTGGATATGGGGTCCCACACCCCTTCTCGACGAGGGCGTCGTCCAACCGATGGCGGTCGTCGCCGACGGCGGTCGGGTCCGGGTGCTGCGGATCGGTCCTCATGCGCCGAAGAGCACCATCGACGCCTTCGTCCTCGGCTACACCCGGGCGCGGGTCGATGCGATCGTGACCTCCGGTGCCACCGTTCGCGCCGAGCCGGAAGAGCGTTACGGGCTGAACGTCGGTCCCGGGCTTCTTTCCACGGGTCTCGAACGAGCCCGACGGGAGATCGCCGGCCGGAACGGGCCGCCGATCGTCGCCGTGATCACCTCGGGCCGGAAGCTCGACCTCGACCAGCCCCTCTTCGACGGGGCCGGTGAAGGAGGGCGGCGGGTCTGCATCTACACCGGCCCCGAGGGTGGGGCCCGGCTCGAGGGGGCGGCCCAACGGCGGGGCATCGAGCTCGTCGTGGTCGAGGTCACCTCCATCGCCGACGTCCTTTGGCGGCTCCGATCCCGGGAGGGGTGCCGCCTGGTGTCCATCGAGGCGGGACCGTCGGCGACCCGACCGCTCTATGCGATCCCCGGGACGTCGGACCGGGAGGTTGGTCCCGGGGCGGCCGGCTCCAAAGGCCGCGCCACCCGGATGGCGTCCGCCGGGCGCGCCGACGCCGACGAGGGCCGGGAAGACGCGCCCTTCGTCGATGAGCTCCTCCTTTCCCGCTTTCTAGGGCCGGAGGTCGACCGGGAGGGCGTCGGCCCGGCGTTGATGAGCGAGGCGAGCCTGGCCGCCGGTTATCCGCTCGAGCCTCCCGACGCCTCCCGAACCGTCGACGAGGCGAGCGGACCCTGGCGCTTCGAACGTCGACGCCGGACGACGGGGGCGGAGGCTCAGCGGTCGTAACAGGCGTCCGGAGCGTTATTTCGAGCGACCCTCTCAGCGGTCGTAATAGGCGTCCCGGTCGTAGTTGCGATAGCGGTCGTAGAAGACGTCGTAGCGGACGACGAAGTAGGCGCTCAGGACGACCAGCAGGCCGAGGGCCAGCAGGTAGGCGCCGCGGACCAGGCGGCGTACCGGGACCGACCCGGGGAAGGCCTCCGCCAGGGCGTAGGGGCTCATGAGGAGCAGCAGGGTCAGGGCGACCCAGCGCCGGATGGTAGCCCAGTTCTCGCCTAGCTTGGCGAACTCGTGGGTCATCGTGAAGTTCAACGCGTACATCACCCCGAGGCCCACGAAGAGGAACCCTCGCAACAGCCCGGGCCGCGCCCAGAGGTCCGCCAGCATCTGCCCGGCGCCGAGGCAAAGAAACGGATAGAGCGGCGTGATGTACCAGCCGAAGGTCCAGTTCCCGGAGGAGAAGGCGACCCCCACCAGGTAGACCAGGGGAAGGAACAGGAACGCCGGGTCCGGTCGGCGGCCGGGCCCCCCGGCGCTCAGAAGCGTTCCGGTCCACAGGAACAGGAGCCAGCCGCGACCGATCAAGTTGTGATTGATCAGCGGGTCGTCGAAGAAGCGGGGGAACAGGTTGAAGTGGCTCGGGCGGCCCGTCGCCTGCTTGCCCGTGGTCAGGAAGAAGAGCTCCGGGTCGATCACCACCCCGTAGACCAAGAGGAGAGCCACCCCGAGGAGGCCGCAGCCTCCCGCCAGAGCCGCCGGCCGCCACCGCCCCGCCCCCCGGGAGAGCACCAGCACGACCAGGGCGGGTACGAGGATCGCTCCGGTGACCTTGGCCGCCGCGGAGAGCCCGAGGACGAAGCCCGCCGCCGCGATGCTAACCAGGCGCGACTCGTCCGCCCGCCACCGAAGAAACAGCCACAAGCCGAAGAGGAGCATCGGCGTGAGGAGGGCCTCTTCCTTGATGACCCGGCTCTGCAGCACGATCATCGGCAGCACCGCCCAGAGCAGCGCGCCGAGCCAAGGGGCCGGGCCACCGGAGGGAAAGAGGCGCCGGCCGACGGCGATGACCAACCACAGGGTCACCCCGGCGAGGCCGATGGGGACGAGCCGGGTGTGGGCGAGACGCGCGTGGGTCCAGTGGTCCGCGCCGCCCAGGTGCGCCGCCGCCCCGACCAGCACGTGCAGGAGCGGGGGGTGCTCGAAGTAGGGGGTGATCACCTGCTTCGGCTGGGGGGAGAAGTAGAGCGTCGGCTCCACGGCGACGCGGCCGCCGTAATAGCCCGGCCAGAGGGACCAGCCCCGGGTCGTCCCGTCCTCGAGTAGCTGCCAGCCGTTCCAGGTGGCGAAGAGCTCGTCGTCGTTCTCCCGGAAGTCGGGCATGACCTCGTAGTCGACGAGGCGAAGCCCGACGCCGAGGACGATGACCGCGACCGTCGCCAGGGTGCCCCACCGCCGCCGCCGCCGTCCCGGGACCGGAGCCACCCGGGCGCGGTAGACGAGCCAGCCCAGGACGCCGGCGGAGAGCAGGGCGACCCCGAAGGCGCCGAGGGCGCGGCCCATCGCCCCCCAGGCGGGCCGGAGCGCCCCGGCCGGCACTCGACGAAAGGGCTCCCCCGGGGCGGCTTGCCAGCGCAGCGCGAGCCCGGCGTCTTCCCCCCGAAGGGATCCCGTCCAGCGCACGGATAGCCGATGGGTCCCCGGGGAGACCGCCTCACCGTCGCCGAGGGGGCGCCCGTCGAGCCGCAGGGTCGCCTCCGTTCGCCCCCGGGCTTCCGCGGCGAGCCGCCGGGGCGGGCCTTCCGGAACGGAGAGCAGCGCGTCGAGGCGCACGTCGAGGGGCGGGAGCCTGGCGGGGACTCCCCAGGCTTCGAAGTCCCAGTGCTGGACGTAGCGGGCGAGGGGACGATGGGCGTTCGGAAAGGTGACCCGGGGCTCGAAGGTCTTGGCGACCACCCGGGGACCGGCGTCGGGTGGCCGCCCCGTCCCGTCCTCGGTGGGGGGCGATGCGGCGAGGGCGCTCGGGCGCTCCGTCAGCCAGGTGGCGTTCCAGCCGTGGCTCGCCGTCCATACGAGGGGTCCGCCGAGGCCGAGGGACAGGAACGCCCCGGCGAGGCCGGCGGTGAGCGCCGCCGAGCGCCGCCTCCCCCGCAGGTCATCGGATCTCGACATCGGTCAAGGTGACCCGGGAGGCGCCGCCGGCATGAGGGACCATGCGGCCGTCGGCGAAGACGGCGAAGCGCAGGGTGAGGTCGACGGGGGTCCGGAGGGTCTCGGGAATGATGATGCTCAGAGGGTCCCGCAGGATCTCCCCGGGTCGCCATTCCCGGGTCAGGTAGCGGCCGTCCAGAGGGTAGTGGCCGCCGTGGAAGTGGGGGGGGAGCTCGAGGCCTCCGGGGGGCTCGAAGGACACCTCGAAGAACAGGCTCTCCGACATACGTCCCGTCACCCGGTAGTAGAAGGTGATGGGGATCCGCTCGCCCTTCCGAAAGGTGCGCTTCGGCAGGTCGTAGCCCAGCACCTCGAAGCGCCCCGGGAAGCGGAGGTCGAGGCGATGGTCGAGCTCCTCCGGCGGACGGCGCAGGCGGTTGTCGTCGACGACGCCGGTGCGGCGATGCTCCGGGAGGGCATTGGCCGCGACGTAGCGCCGCAGAAGGGACAGGAGCTCCTCTCGGGCATCGGGGCGGGCGTCGGAGAGGTCCCGGGTCTCCCCGGGATCCTTCCCCAGGTCGTAGAGCTCGTAGGTGCCGTCCCGGAGCCACCAGTGAAGCTTCAGGTCGCCGACCCGGATCGCCCGCCGGTCGAAGGGCAGGAGGCCGTCGGGCATCAGCTCGGCGAAGAGCATTCGAGGACCTTCCCGGCCCGCGGGGCCCCCCGGGGCTCCCCGCCCAGGGGGCGTTCCCGGAGGGGTCCCGGGGCGGCTGCCCGCCGGGTCCTGGAGATGCCGCAGGAGGCTGCGCCCGGCCACGGGGACCTTCGTGGGCACCCCGGCCAGGTCGAGGACCGTCGGCGTGAGGTCGTGGAGCCCGACGGTGTCCTCGACCTCCCCCGGGGCGAGCCCGGGGACGTGGACGAGGAGAGGCGCCCGCAGCTCTTCCTCGTAGAGGGTGTAGCTATGGCCCGAGGAGCCGTGCTCGCCGAAGGCCTCGCCGTGGTCCGAGGCGAGGACGGTCACCGTCCGCTCCGCCGCGGGGCTCGCCGCGAGGGCGCGCAGGAGCCGGCCGATCTGCTGGTCCGCCAGAAAGATCTCCGTGTCGTAGCGGTCGATCGTCTGGTCGCCGAAGCGGGAGGGTCGCCGGTCCCAGAGGTAGGGCTCATGGACGTTGAACAGATGGACCCAGAGGAAAAACGGCCTGGCCTCCGGGTCGGCGGCGAGCTCGGCCAGCTGAGCCATGCCCCGGTCGACGGGCCAAGAGCGGCGGGGTCGGTAGTCCCGGGACTGGATGACCTCGTCGAAGCCTTGGAAGAAGTCCTTCGACCGGACGAAGTAGTCCGTTCCCATCACCACCGCGGTTCGCCAGCCCGCCTCCTGGAGCGTCTCCGCCAGGGTGACGTTCGACGGGGACAGGCTCGGGAAGAGATATTCCGGGCCGTAGGCGATCTGGGATGGGTAGCGGCCGGTCAACATCGAGGGGATCGACCGGATCGACCGAGAGGAGGTCGCCACCGCCTCGACGAACCGCACCGAACGGGCGGCGAACTGGTCCAGGTTCGGGGAGGTCGCTCGGTCGTAGCCCCAGGCGCCGAGGTGGTCTGGCCGGAGGGCGTCGACGGTGATCAGCAGAAAGCTCGGCCGGTCCACTC
>DAPKRP010000644.1:0-1719 GCA_031800515.1 Polyangiaceae bacterium LLY-WYZ-14_1
GTGGGACCCGATAGGCGGTGCCACCGACCTCGAGGGAGGGCTCTTCCACCAGGGTCACCACCCGCTCTGGCGCCCCCGGCACCCCCCGATGGTCCGTCGACCCCTGCCAGAACCGCCGGGCGAATCCCCGAAGCCTGGCGGGGCGGCGTTCGACGTAGGCGAACGCGGGTCGCCAGACCAGCGACCCGTAACCGAAGATCCAGAGATCGGCGCTCAGCGCCCGTCCATCTGCTTGACGCGCTTGCGCCGGCGGCGGGCCGCCTCCGCTTCCTTCTTCCGACGCCGAACGGACGGCTTCATGTAATGGCGCCGCCGCTTGAGCTCCCGAAGGATGCCCTCCGAGGCCATCTTCCGCTTCAGGTGCTTGATCGCCCGCTCGAGGCCCTTGTCGTTGACCACGACCTCGACCGGCTTGCCGACCACGGCCTCGCCCAGATGGCTACCCTTGTCCGTCTCGTTCATGAGAGCCGTGGAAGGTGACATGAGCTCCGCCTGGGATCAAGGCTTACGACGCGTCGCCGGGATCGGGGCGAAGATCCGTGCGCACCGCGAACCCGGTGAAGATGGACCCGACGGCGGCCGTGTTCCGCCCGTAGACGATCCGGCTTCCCCCGAGGAAGACCTCGACCTGGTCGGTGAGGCGATAGAGCACGCCGCCGCCGACATCGATCGCGTCCCGGTCCAGGGTGACCTCCCGGATGACCAGGTTCTCCGCCCCGGCGAAGTCGGCGGCCGGGAGGTCCGGGTTCGCCGCCGCCACGCTGATCCCGATGATGCGGCCCGTGGTCACCGCCCAGGTGCCCCGGGTCTCGGCGTAGACCAGTAGCCGGTCCCCGAGGAGTTGGCCGACCTTGAAGCTCCAGGCCACCTGGTCGCCGCCGCCCCCGAAGCGGAGCTCGTAGGCGCCGTCGACCCGAAGAAAGGTCCGGCTCGGAAAGGAGAGACCGAGCAGCAGGCCGGGGCGAACGGTGAACACGCCGGCGCCCAGGGTCACGTCGTCGGTGACGTTCTCCGGCGCGACGAAGCGCGGCAGGTCCGCCAGGAACTCCTCCTGGGAACGGGGCCGTTCCCCGAAGGTGCCGGCGGGGCCCTCGTAGCCCGTCGGCGTGTCCAGCCGGAGCTCGAGGGCGAAGGCCCCCAGCCGATCGAGCCAGAGCTGGTAGCGCCCTGCGACGGTCAGATCGCCGGTGCCCACCCGGGTCTGGCTGAAGTCCAGGATGTTCTCCTGAAAGAAGTCCAGCGGGGACAGGGGCGAGTCCTCCGGCCGGTCGAGCAGGATGACCGGGTCCGACCGGTAGGAGACCAGTCGAAAGGGCAGGGAAAGCTCGAGCTCGAGGCGATCCGTCAGCCCGAAGCGCCCGGCGAGATTGAAGGTGGCCCCGTCATAGCGGCCCCGGAGGGGAAACGGCCGCTCGTCCCCACGCTCGTCCAAGAACTCCGAGTCCGCCCGCTGATATTCGAAGGCGGTGGATATCGCGACCTCGCCTCGGGGCAGGGTCCAGGGAGAGGCCAGCGCCGGGGGTGGCGTCCCGAGGGCTCCGAGCACCCCGATCCCGGCGCAGCAGGCCGCCGCGCGGGCCAGCCGAAGGACGAGGGCGCCGAGGGCCATCCGGTAGAACGCGGCGCGACGACCGAGGTCGGAAGGACACGGGCTCATGGGTGGGGTCGGCAACGGAGGCGACTCAGAAGGTCGTGAATGGGGGGCGCCGGGGTGGCTTG
>DAPKRP010000645.1:0-7349 GCA_031800515.1 Polyangiaceae bacterium LLY-WYZ-14_1
TGCCCGGGGGTTCAACCGAGGCGCCTTCTACGACCGGGAGGGCCGCCACGTCGCCAGCGTCTGCCAGGAGGGGCTCACCCGGGTGAAGGCCAGGAGCCCCACGCGCTGAGCTCACCGCAGCGCGGCGGTCCAGGGAAGCACGACCTCGACGTGGCTCGACGTTGGGGCCGGCTCCATCGAAGACACAGATTCCGAAAGGACTACCCGAGATGCGCCTTCATGCGTTTCGGAACAACGCCAGCAGTCCGACCTGGCTATGGACGCCTGCCTTCCGGAAGATCGATTTGAAGTGATTGCGGATGGTGTTCGGGCTGAGGTTCAGCGTGTTGGCGATCTCGGAGCCCCGAAGGCCCTGCCGAAGGAGCTCGACGATCTCGTTCTCCCGGGGGGACAGGTCGAGCCCGGGGACGACGCCCCGGGAGCCGTGACCCCCGGGGGGAACCGGGGTCGCCCGGGAACGGGGGAGGCCGCCACGGCCGTCGCCGGTGGGCCGGAGGATTCCGTCCCGGGGGGTGCGCCGTTCGCCCCCGCCCTCGCCGTCGAGCTCTCCTCCGCCGGAGCGGATCTTGTTCCGGAGCTCCGTCAGCTCGTCGTAGACGCTGTCGACCCGGGCGCCCACCTCGTGCAAGAGGGCGCGGGAGGCCCGTCGGTCGACCGCCCGCTCCACCGCTTCGAGCAGCTCGCTCCGGGCGAAGGGCTTCGGTAGGTAGTCGACCGCCGACAGTCGAAAGGCCACCCGGGCCGAATGAATGCTGGGATAGGCGGTCGCGATGAGGACGCTTGGTGCATTGACCTCGTCGTCGACGATCGGGCGTAGATACCCGAGACCCTGCGCGCCGGGCATGTCGACGTCGGTGATCAGCACGTCCACCGGCGCCTCGCCGATTCGGGCCAGGACCGCGTCGGCGTTTCCAACCCCATCGACCTGGTAACCGGCCTTGGCGAGAAGGGCGACGGTGGTCTCCCGAAACAAGGCGTCGTCGTCGGCGACGATGACGTGGATGTCGGCCACCGGTGGTGAGCTGGTCAAAGGGGGATTCGCGGGATGGCCAGTCTCGTGCATCGTTGCGCCTTGGTCTCAGGAAGCGGTCGCATCTCTGTCCGAACGTCCAGAGCTGGACCGCCCGCTATGCTTGACAAGCTCGGTTGACATTAGAGGGAATCTTACACCGTCGCGGAACGCGCCGTGAGATCGCTCATGAGGTGGTTCGGTCCGGTTGACGCGTGGTGGCCGCCTCCACCTCCGCGCCCCTCGTCCAGTTCCGGGTGGGTAGGCTCAACTGCCAGTGGAGCCCGGAACCACCGGCCGTTGATCCTGGATTCGAGTCGCTGCCGAAAGCGTCGAAACCGCCCAAAGAATAAAGCAGGCTACGGCCTTTGGCGAGAGCCGCCCCCATCTCCGCCTCCTCCGGGTCCCCCACCGAGGGACCCGGCGCGGTGAAGGCCATCCGCAGCCGCGGCTCCGGGCCGGGGGTGGCCTCCATCAGCACCTCCAGCCAGGCGGCCTGCGGGTTCCAGCGGTCCATGGCCTCTGCCGCATGCTCCAATAGACCTTGGGTCCGGCGGGCCGGGACGGCGGCTAGCTCTTCGGCGTCCGCCGCCGCGGTCCAGTGGGGAATGTTCCGGAGTTGGATCTGGACCTCTGGCCACGGTCCTCGGGCCGGCAGCCAGCGCTCGAGCTGAGCGGCGAGAAGGGGCAGGGGGACCAGCTGGCGATCCCGTTCCGAATCGGTCGCCTCCCGCATCCAGTAGAGGGCCCGCCGCAGCTGGTCGACGGTCGCCGTCGCCGCCGAGAGGAGCCGCCCTCGGTGGGATGCCATCGACGGCGGCGGGGTGTCCGGCTGCAGCTCGAGGGCATTGCTCAAGGCGCCGAGGGCGATCGCGATCTCGTGGCCCACCGTGGTCAGCAGCGTCTCCTCGGGTCGGGCGCCGTCCCGGATCGGGTCTCCCGGGCGCACCAGAGACAGGACCCGCCCGGGGGCGGACGACGGCGACGGCTCGGAGCCGTCGCTGTCGACCTGGTCCGCGTCCTTGTAACGCGTCGGCAGGTCCGGCCCGCTTTCGTCGGTCCGGGCCGGCGGTGGCAACGGCACGCTCACCACCTCGACGGCCCGGGGCGCATCGGCATCCAGAAGCCATCCGGAGCTTCGCACGGTCTCGCCCCGGCGAAGGCGTGCCTCCGCGCTTCCTTTCGAATGGTCGAGGAGGAAGGGCGGCGTGGATCCCCGCTCCCCTTGGAAGGTCCTCTGCCACCAACCGGCCAGGGCCGCGGCGGGGGCGACGTTGGCATCCTCCACCGACCCGTTCGAAGAGCTCAGTACGAGCCAGTCGGAAAGGTCCTCGAGGAGCTCGGGTGCCTCGGCCAACGCGGCGAGGAGCGGCCGGTGAGCCGGGGGTCGGCTGCTGCTGCTCGCCTGTGTCATATGAAGAGATTTGGCCGCACTTGCCGCCGCTGAAAAGTGGTCATGGAGGATTTTTGCGTTATGATTGAAATGACAAGCGGGTTGGACTACGAGTCCCAGCGAGGCGTCGACGGGTCCCCACCGCGCCCTCAGAGCGCCCGCGTCCCCCCGGCTTGCATCTCCGGTGCACTAGCCACCGCGGAGGGGCTCGGGCCAGGGTACCGATGCGCGTGCCCCTCGACGTCGAGGGCGATCGCCAGGCGCAGGCTCCCCAGCCGGGGCCACGACTGGTCGAGAGCCGCCAGGCGTCTCATCAACGCCGTCCGCTTCGGTGGGAGCGTCCCGGGGGCCGACGCTCCCTCGGAACCTACGGGAGCGGGGGGTGGTGCCGAATGCGAGTCCGGGGGCGGCACCACGGAGAATCCTCGCTGGCCGCGGGGGGATCGCTCCGCCTCGGGCCCGCGATCACGGGCCTCCTCATCGAGCTCCCGCAGCACGTCGAGGATGAGCCCATCGAACGAACCCCGGAGCTCGCCCGGCGCCGGGGTGTCGGGTAGCGCCCGTATTCGTCCGCCCGGGGCCCGGAGCAGTCGGCGGAGTGCTTGGCGTCCAACCTCGCCGTCTGCCCGGGCACAGACGAGCTCTCCGTCGACCATCCCGAGGACCCCCTGCACGTGCTGGCCGTCGATCTCGAGGGTGACGGTGCGTCGGCCTAGGTGGAAGACCTGGAGCAGGTCGAGAAGGCCGACGGCCTGCAGCACCCCCTCGAAGCCGCCGGGGTCGATCCCGGTCACGGCTGCGGACCCTCCGCATCCATCGGCGTCATCGGGTCGACGGGATCGTCGGCGGGGGGTTCGATGGCGCCCCCGGAGAACAGGACGCGGACGCGGCCGCCTACCCGGTAGACGGAGGCGCCCTCGGACCGAAGCCGGTCCTCGGCCCGGCCGATCCAGGGGGCCAGGGACGCGGGGGGCTCGTCGGTCGCCCGGGGCACGATGTCGATGGCCACCCGGTCCGGCCCCGCCTCCCTCTCCGTGCTTCCCGGCCGCATGGCTTTGGCGATCACGTCCATGGCCGGAAGGGGGCCGACCCGCGCTCCTGCCTCTCGAGGGACGGCCCCCCACGCCAGCAGAAGCAAAGGGTCGGCGACCCGGAACGGGTCGGTCCGGACCCAGGCCGCCTCTCGGTCGGCGACGGTCAGCTTGACGGCCCCGTTCCCTAGTCCGCAGGACCGCATCTTGTCCCGCAGCTCGCGAAGAAGGGCATGAGTAGAAACTTCAGTTCGGAGATCGCTCGGCGTCCGCTGCTCCTGGAGAACCAGAGCCAAGATCGCGTCCCGGATCGGGCCCGGAAGATCGTGCTCGGACAGCCAGATCTCGGGATGAGAGCGCGAGGGCGGGGCGGACATCGAGGACTCCAGGAAGGCCAGAAGGTCGGGGTCCTTCGTGACAACGGCCCGATAATCCCGTTTGATATCCGTTCCGGACGGGATGGTCCGAGCCGGGTTGGCCCGTTCGGTGCTCCGTCCGTTGATCCGATCGGGCCACCCTCGCTCGAGCACGACGCCCGAGCACGACGGATGCGGCGTTCGGGACCGGCGCAAACCCGGTTCGAACTTCCGGGCAGGGGGACTAGTCCGACAGAGCGGGCACGGCTACGCCGAAGACGGTGCCGCCGCCGGCCCGCGGTCGATGTTCGATGTAGCCGCCGACGGACGTCACCGCCGCCCTCGCCGTGGCCAGGCCGAGCCCGGTGCCGCCCTCCCGGCTCGTGAAGAACGGCTCGAACACGGTGCGCCCCTGGTCCTCCGGAATCCCCGGGCCGCGGTCCGCGATCTCGAACACGATCCCCGGCCCGCCCACCTTCGCCACCAGGTCCACCCGAGCGCCCGGCGGGGATTGCTGCAAGGCGTTGAGGAGCACGTTCTTGAGGGCTTCCCAGCTCTCGTCTTCCGGGATCAGGATCTCGGCGAGGTCCTCGTCGACCTCCGGCGCGATCGCCACGCCCCGGGCGAGGGCGGTGGGCTCCGCCAGGGCGACGAGCTCGTCGACCAGCCGGCCCAGGGGAATCGGGAGCAGGTCCCGGGGGCGCGGCGTCCGGAAGCGCCGGAGGTTGCGCCCGAACCGGGCCAGGCGGTCGAGCTCGCGCTCGGTGAGGGACAGATGACCCAGGGTCGAGGCGGGAATGGTCCCCCCGTGCAGGCCCTCGAGCTCCTCCCGGGCCAGGTACAAGGCGTTCTGCATCCCGGCGATGCTCCCGAGTAGCTCGTGCAACAGGGCCGCTTCCGTCGGTCGTGGGTCGGGGGAACCCGCCTCGCTGTCCCAGCGCCAGGAGACCTGGCCGAGAAGCCGGGGTCCCGTCCGGTCGCTCCAAAGGGCGACGTACCGCGCCCCGTCGCCCCGGTCGTCGAGGCACAACAAGGTCGTGCGGCCGAAGCGACGACGACCCTTTCCATCCAAGAGCCAGGCATCCCGCTGCCATCTTCCTTCGGCGTCGCGTCCTTCCAAGTCCGCCAGGTCGTCTTGGGTCGGCCCGCGCCGCCGGTCGTGTCCCAGCCGTTCGAGCACGCGGAGGCCCTCGTCCTCCGGCAGGCGGAGTCCCAGCTCGCGGGCCGCGGCGTCGTTCCCGTCCACCAGGCGAAGTCGATGGTCCAGGACGAGCACGACCTCCGACAGGGCGTCGGCGATCCCGGGGGACCGGATCCAGGCGCCCTCGAGGGGACGACGCCCCCTGCGTTCATCGGCCCCGCCCTGCGCCGCCTTCCCGGAGAGACGCGCGCGTTCCTTTCCGGGGCCTTCTCCCGAGCGGCGGCCCATCGCGGCACGGGGCGGCTCCATCTCGTGTTTCATCGTGCCGTCGCCAAGCAGGGGTACCTGTGTCTGGAGATCTGCGGGTGAATGAATCACACCTCCCTCGGGAACGGAAATTGGAAGCGGAACCACACGGACAGGCCAGCACGAACGCGACCGTCGCCGACGCGACGCCCCGAGCATCGACCTGGCGCCGGCTGGCTGCCCTGGGTCGCCTCGTGGCGCTGCTTCGGCCCTACCGACGCCGCTTTGCCCTCGCGACGGTCGCCCTCCTGGCCAGCTCGGGGACGGGACTGGTCTACCCCCAGGCGGTGCGCTGGGGCGTAGACGCGGGCCTCGGCGCCGCCTCCCGGGAGATGCTCGACCTGGCCGTGCTCGCCCTGATCGGGTTGTTCGCCTTTCAATCCGCGATGATCTGGGCTCGTCATTATCTGATGAGCTGGCTCGGGGAACGCGCCGTCGCCGACCTCCGGAAGCGCGTGTTCGACCGGATCCTCGCCCTCCACCCCGCCTGGTTCTTCGAGCGGCCGAGCGGAGAGCTGGTCGGACGCCTGGCGAGCGACGTCGCGGTCGTCGAAGGGGTGGTGGGCTCGGAGCTGTCCATGGCGCTGCGCAATGGCGTCACCCTGGTCGGCGGCCTCGTCCTGCTGTTCATCGAAGACGTCGAGCTCACCCTCGTGATGTTGTGCATCGTCCCGCCCCTCGCCGTGGGTGTGGTCGTCTTCGGGCGCCGGATCCGGGCGATGGCCGCCCACGTGCAAGACCGCCTCGCGGAGGCGAGCTCTCGGGTACAGGACTCGGTGGTCGGGATCCAGACGGTCCAGGCCTTCGGGCAGGAACGACAGGAGGCGGACCGATATGGTGCTGGCGTCGAAGGCGCCTTTCGAGAAGCGGTGCGCCTCGCGACCTGGCGGGCGGCCTTCATGGCGACGGCGAGCTTCGCAGGCCTGGCCGCCGTGGCCCTGGTGGTCTGGATCGGCGGGCGGGCGGTGGTCGACGGAGAGCTCAGCGGGGGCGACCTGACCGCGTTCCTCCTCTACACCACCATCGTGGCCGTCTCCCTCGGCGCCCTCGCCGATCTCTGGGGGTCGATCCAGCGCGCCGCGGGGGCGACGGGGCGACTCTTCGCGATCGTCGACGCGGTGCCCGAGATCCGCGACCCGGAGCAGGCGGAGCCCCTCCCCGAGGGTCCCCTGGGTCTCACCTACGACGGGGTGCGGTTTCGCTACCCGACCCGCCAGGAGCACGAGGTGTTGCGGGGGGTGGACCTCGAGGTGGCGCCTGGCGAGCTCTGCGCCCTGGTCGGGCCCTCCGGTGCGGGTAAGACGACCCTGACCGCCCTGGTGCCGCGCTTCTTCGACCCGAGCGGGGGCGCCGTGCGCCTCGGCGGCGTCGATCTGCGCCGGCTCCGCCTCGCCGAGCTTCGTGGTGCCCTGGCGTTGGTGCCTCAGGAGCCGGTGCTGCTCGGGGAGACCGTGTTCGACGCGGTCTCCTATGGCGTGCCGGGCGCCTCTCGGGAAGACGTCGAGGCCGCCTGTCGGGAGGCCAACGCCCACGACTTCATCCGCGATCTACCCGAAGTCTACGGGACGCGCGTCGGGGAAGGGGGCCGACAGCTGTCCGGCGGTCAGCGACAGCGGCTGGCGATCGCCCGGGCCCTGCTTCGGGACCCCCGGGTGCTCATCCTCGACGAGGCGACGAGCCACCTCGATGCGGAGAGCGAGGCGTTGGTCCAGGACGCCCTGGACCGCCTGGTCCGGGGTCGGACCACCATCGTCGTCGCCCATCGGTTGAGCACGGTGCGCCGGGCCGACCGCATCGTCGTCGTCGATCAGGGCCGGATCGCCGAACAGGGCACCCATGACGAGCTCCTGGCGGGGGATGGGCTCTACCACCGGCTGGTCGCCCACCAGCTCCTCGACGATGGGGCGAATCCCCGCCGGGCGCCTTTTGCAGGGGAGGTCGGGACGCTGTAGGAAGGGGCCGTCCGCAGGTCGCCGCCGTCCGAGGCGGTCCAACCCGCCAGGACGGAGGATGCCCCGCCATGACCCCCCCCGCAGCCGCCGACGCGACCACCACCGATGCCCCGCCGCGCCCCGGGGAGAAGATCGTCTGCCTGGGCCAGAACGAGGACGGC
>DAPKRP010000646.1:0-4680 GCA_031800515.1 Polyangiaceae bacterium LLY-WYZ-14_1
CTCGTACACCTGCCGGCACGCCAGGCGACCCCATCGCGACTCCGATCCATCAACCGGGATTATTCACCAGGCTGCTAGCGGTCGGTGACCCGGCGGAGCATCTCGTCGGCGGCTTGCACGACCCGTTGGTTGACCTCGTAGGCGCGCTGGCTGGTGATGAGGTCGATCATCTCGTTGACCACCTCGACGTTGGAGCCCTCCAGCATCCCCTGGAGAATGGTGCCGTTGCCCTCCTCTCCCGGAGGCGCGATGAGCGGCGGGCCGCTCCCGTCCGTCGGAATGTACTGAGCCCGGCCGATCGCCAGCAGCCCCGCTGGGTTCAGGAAGTTGGCGAGCTCGAGCCGGCCGATCTCCTGGGCGGTGGTCTCCCCGGCCATCACCGCGCTGACGATGCCGGTGGGGGAGACGTTGACCGACTGGGCCTCCGGCGGCACCACCAGCGCCGGCTCGAGTAGATAACCGTCGACGGTGACCACCTGGCCCTGGGGGTCCACCTTGAGGTTGCCGGCGCGGGTGAAGGCGAAGGTTCCGTCGGGCCGGATGACCTGGAAGAAGCCGTCGCCTTCGATCGCCAGGTCGAGGGGGTTGTTGGTCTGCTGAAGCGCCCCCTGCATGTGGATGTGCTCCATCGAGACGTTCCGGGTTCCCAGGCCGACCTGCACCCCGGTCGGCTGGTTCGCCGTCTGGGGACCGGTCTGGCCGCCGGGGGCGCGGAAGGTCTGATAGACGAGGTCCTGGAACTCCGCCCGGCTGCGTCGGAAGCCGGTCGTGTTCGCGTTCGCCATGTTGTTGGCGATGACGTCGACGTTGGTCTGCATGGCGACCATCCCCGTCGCCGCGGTGTTGAGGGCTCTGAACATCGTCGTTACTCCCGATTCCGGTCGGTGAAATCAAAAGACGGTCCGGCGGACCGTCAGCCCCGGCGCCCGAGATCTCGGGCCGCCCGGTCGTCCAAGGTGCGGAAGGTGTCGATGACCTTTTGCAGCGCCTCGAAGCTGCGGGTCAGGGTGATGAGCTCGTGCATGCCGGCGACGGCGTTCACGTTCGAGCTCTCGAGGTACCCCTGCATCACCTCGGTCACGTCGTCGTGGAGCGGCGCCTCCCCGACGAAGAGGTTCAGGCCCTCCTTCCGCACCGTGTTGTCCTCGTCGAAACGAACCAGGCGAAGGGTGCCCACCTCGATCCCGTCGGCCACCACCACCCCGGTGGGCGAGACCTCGACCTCCATCGCCTCCGGCGGGAGCCGGATGGGAACCGGGTCGAGGTCCGGGGTGGGCGGCATGCCGAGCACCCGGTGCCCCTGCTGGGTGACGATGAAGCCGCCCGGGTCCTGAACCATCGACCCGGCGCGCACGTACCGTTCTCCCTGGGGGGTCTCGATCGCGAGGAAGCCGTCCCCGTTGAGCGCCAGGTCGAGGGGGTTGCCGGTCTGCTCGTAGCTGCCGCTCCGGGCGTCGGTCTGTACCCGAGCGACGGCGACGAAGCGAAGCTCGTCCGCTTCCGGAGGGTTTCGGGGCTGCTGTGCCAGGGCCTCCTCGAAGGCGACCCGGTCCCCCCGGAAGGCGCTGGTGCGGGCATTCGCCACGTTGTTCGCCACCACGTCGAGGGATCGTTGTTGCGCCACGGCCCCGGACAGCGCGCTGTAGATGCCATCACCCATGTCGACCTCGCTTTCCCTTCTTCCCCGAGCCCTGGCCGCCGCCGGCGCGTTCCTCCCGGCTGAGCTGCGCCCGGAGCCGGGCCGTCGCCTCGCCCAGGATCTGGCAGACCCGGCTCTCCGTCACCCCCAGCACCTCGGCGATCTCCGCCTGGGTGCAGGACTCTTGGTAGTAGAGCGCGAGGACGGTCTGGGTCCGTTCCGGCAGCCCCCGGATGGCCCGAGCCACCCGCTCGAGGAGCTGCGCCTCGTCCAGGGCGCGGCTCGGATCCCCCGCCTCGCTCTCGATCCCGTCCGGGTCGACCTCCCCCAAGGCGGCCAGCGCGGGCGCTCGGGCGAGCTCTTCGGTGAGCTTCCGGTACTGCGCGATGGGGAGCCCTAGGGCCTTGGCGATCTCGTCTTCCTCGGGGGCCCGGCCCAGCGTGGCCTCGAGGCTCCGGACCGCCTTCGTCACCTCGGCGAGACGACGCCGGCCGTGGCGGGTCATCGGGTCGAGGCCCCGGAGCTCGTCCAGGATCGCCCCGCGGATCCGCTGTTCCGCATAGGGCTCGAAGCGGGCGTGGCGACTCGGGTCGAAGGCGTCCGCCGCCTTGATGAGCCCTTCCGTGCCCGCGCCGATCAGGTCGCCGACGTCGACGTTCGGGGGCAGGCGACGCGCCATCCGGAAGGCGAGTCGGCGCACCAGAGGGAGGCCCGCTTCGATCAGCGCCTGGCGCTCTGTCGCACTGACCCTCGCCGCTCCCGCCGATGCCGTCGATTGCTGGGCTTCGACGAAGCGGGCGACGCTCACGAAGCCACCCTCCGGGGGCCACCTCCCGGCCCCCTGTCCGTGTGGAGGCGCTGCAGGATCGCGCCGAGGGCCCGGGTCGCGCTGCCATTCGGGGTCCCGATGACGAAGGGCAGCCCGGTCGCGCAGCCCCGCTGAACCGACGGGTCCCGGGGGATGGCACCCAGGTAGCGGAGCTCCAGGGTAAGGAAGCGCTTGACGATCGCGTCGATGTTCTCGAACACCCCGTTGCCCTCGAGCTCCGAGTGCACCGCGTTGGCGATCACCCCGATGCGCTCCAGCCCGAAGCGCCGGTGGAGCACCTTCGCCATCGCGTAGGCGTCCCGCAGGGAGGTCGGCTCCGGGGTGACGACCAGCAGCACCTCGTCGGCTCCGCCGGCGAAGCTCACCGTCGTCGATCCGATGCCCGCCCCCGTGTCGATGATCAACACGTCGTAGCGGGAGGCGATCTCGTCGACGGCGTTCGAGAGCAGGCTGCGCTCCCGGGGGCCCAGGTTCGCCATCTCGTAGCGGCCCGGGCAGGCGGGAAGCAGGTGCACCCCGGCCGGACCCTCGCAGATCACGTCCTCGATCTCCTGCTCGCCCCGGATGACGGTCAGGAGGTCCGAGCTCGGCCGCACCCCGAGGGCGAGGTCGAGGCTGGCGAGGCCGAGGTCCGCATCCAGGACAGCACCTTCTTCCCGCTCTGGGCCAGGGAGACCCCGAGGTTCGCGGAGACCTGGGTCTTCCCGACGCCCCCCTTGCCGCTGGTGACGGCGATCACCCGGGTCCGCTGCTCCGCCCGTCCCTGGCGGCCAGGGGCGTAGGCGCGGCCCCCCTGGATCAGCCGGAGACCTTCCGCCTGGTCGGCGACTCGCATCATTCGTGCACCTCCCGACCCAGGAGCAGCCCGGCGAGGCGCTCCGGCGTGGCCATCTCGATGTCTTCCGGGACCCGCTGGCCCGTCGTCAGGTGAACCAGGGGCAGCCGGGCCAGGTGCTGCGCCGCCAGGATCGACCCGTGGTAGACCGCTTCGTCGAGCTTCGTCGCGATGAGCCCGTCCGGCCGGAGGCAGGCGTGGCGTTCGATCGCCGCCTCGAGCTCCGACTGGCGCAGGTTCGCCGGCAGGCACAGGAGCGTCTCCACCGGCTCTTCCACCCCCCGGAGGGCGTCCGCCATGGCCTGGAGGGCGACCAGGTCCCGGGGGGAGCGACCAGCGGTGTCGATGAAGACGACGTCCGCGTCATGGAGCCGGCGCAGGACGATCTCGAGGGACCGGGCATCGTGGGCGACCTCGAGGGGCACGCCGATGAGCTCCGCGTAGCATTCGAGGTGCTCGGCGGCGCCCACCCGGAACTGGTCCATCGACACCAGCGCCGCCCGCTGCCGGTCGACGAGCGCCGCGACCGCGGCCAGCTTCGCGACGGTGGTCGTCTTGCCGACCCCGGTCGGACCGACCAGGGCGACCACCCGGCCGTGCTCCCCGTCCCCGAAGGCGACCCGTACGGACAAGGCATCGGCGAGCTCCTGCATGCGCGGGTCCCGGCCGCCGAGCTTCCCGACCTCGCCCGGGAGGGCGTCGACGAGCGCCCGGGCGACGGAGGCGGGGACGCCTTTCCGGATCATCCGCCCTTCGAAGCTGCCGGGTCCTCCTCCCGGCGGGGGCAGGGCGTCCCCGGGGGCGGCGCCGGATCGTAGATCTGCACCTTGCCCCGGCGGGGGTGCCCCGCCCCACGCCATCCAGGTCCCCAGGAAGCGAGACCCCCCATGTCTCTTCGTTTCGGTGCGTGCTCGTGGCTTCGGGCCTCCCTCTTCGTCCTCCTTTCTGCCACCGCCTCCCTGGCGACCCCGGCGGGCGTCGCCGCCCAGAGGCCCTCCCTGCCCGGGGAGACGGTGGAAGCGGCTCAGCGCCTCATGGAGGCTGCACTGGAGAGTCCCGTGACCTGGGAGCGGCTGGCCGAGCTGGTGGACCGCTTCGGCCCCCGCTTCAGCGGGTCGGAGAGCCTGGAGTCGGCCCTGGACTGGATCCTGGAGGGGATGAAGGCCGACGGGTTGGAGAACGTCCGGGCCGAGCCGGTGATGGTGCCCCGCTGGATCCGCGGCCCCGAGTCGGCGGAGCTCCTGGCACCCCGTTACGACCAACTCACCGTTCTGGGCCTCGGACCCAGCGTCCCCACGCCCCCCGGGGGCATCTGGGCGGAGGTGCTGGTTGTGGAGAGCTTCGCCGAGCTGGAGGCCAGGGCCGGGGAAGCTCGGG
>DAPKRP010000647.1:0-9320 GCA_031800515.1 Polyangiaceae bacterium LLY-WYZ-14_1
GCGACCCACCCGGTGGTCCTCGTCCGGGACGCCACGGGCCGCTTCGTCGGGCTGATCTCCCTGGACCAGATCCAATGCAGCATCACCATGGACGGCCTGGACGGGCTCGCCCTGGCGGCGGACATGATGATGGAGCCGGCCCGGCTCCACCCGGACCACGACCTCCACCGAGCGATGCATGAGTTTCTGGTCACCGGCTGCACCACCCTGCCGGTGGTGGACCCGGGCGCCGAAGGCCAGCCGATCATCGGCGTCCTGTCCCAGGTCGACGTGACCCGGGCCTACGACGAGGCGATGGACAAGCGGCTGTCCACCGCCGCCGCGACGGCCTTCTGAGACGATCCCGAGGCCGACTTCCGGGACCGGTGGGGCGTGGCATGGTCTCGGCGATGCGGCTCGCCCAGATCCTCGGCCCGGACCTCAAGAACGCCCTCGAGACCGACCCCCAGGCCGTCGTCGAGGCCCTCGACGAGTTTCACCCGGAGGACATCGCCGAGACCCTCGGGGAGATGGAGCCCGGGGAGGCCGCCCACCTCCTGCAGACCGTGCCCGCCAGCTACGGGGGAGACGTCTTCGAGCGGCTCTCCATGGAGCTCCAGATCTCGATCCTGGAGACCCTCGGCCCCGCGGACGCGGTGCCCCTGCTCAGCGAGATGTCCCCGGACGACCGGGTCGACCTCTTCCAAGAGCTGCCCGAGGACCAGGCGGCAGAGCTCCTCGCTCGCCTCGAACAGAGCGAGCCCGAGGCGGCGGAAGAGGTCCGGGAGCTCGGCGCCTACCCGGAGGACACCGCCGGCGGGCTCATGACGACGGAGGTCGTGACCCTGCCGCCGGAGATGCAAGCGGCCGCCGCCATCGAAGAGATCCGTCGTCTGAGCCGAGAGCAAGAGGCGGAGACCATCTACTACATCTACGTGACCGCCTACGGGGACAAGCTCGTCGGGGTCCTGTCCCTGCGGGACCTGATCCTGGCGGAGCCGACGCAGACCCTGGAAGACGTCATGGTGGCGAACGTCGTTCGGGTGCTGGCCACCGACGACCAGGAGCTCGTCGCCGACACCATCGCCAAGTACGACCTGTCCGCCATCCCCGTCGTCGACGACAAGGGAACGATGCTGGGCGTGGTGACCGTGGACGACGTCTTCGACGTCGTCATCGAAGAGGCGACGGAAGACGCCCAGCTCCAGGCCGGCGTCGTCCCCCTGGAGGATTCCTACTTCGAGACGGGCTTCTTCGCCCTGGTGGGGAAGCGTCTCATCTGGCTCGTGGTCCTGTTTCTCGGCCAGCTGGTGACGGCGGAGGTGCTCGACCAGAACGAGGCGACCCTGGCCGCCGTGGTCAGCCTGGTGGCCTTCATCCCGATGATCATCGCGAGCGGAGGCAACGCCGGCGGCCAGAGCGCGTCCCTCATCATCCGCGCCCTGGCCGTCGGCGAGGTCCAGCCCCGGGATTGGGTCAAGGTCATGGGGCGGGAGCTCGCCATCGGTCTCGCCCTGGGGGCCATCATCGGCGTGATGGGCTTCGGGAGCTCGATGCTGGTCTCCGGCGAGGCGGGGGAGATGATGTGGCGGGTGGCGGCCACCGTGGCGCTGAGCATCGTCGGGGTGGTGGTCGGCGGCGCCATGGTCGGCGCCATCCTGCCCCTGGGCATGCAGCGCGTCGGCCTGGACCCCGCCGTTTCCTCCACCCCGTTCATCGCCAGCGTCGTCGACGTCCTCGGTCTGCTCCTCTACCTGTTCACCGCCCGCCTCCTGCTCCCGATCTGATCCCGCGTGCGCTTCGGCTACCCACGGACTCGGTCGCGGTTCGCCAGCTCGCCAGCAGCATTCTGCCGCGACGACCCGGGCTGCGTTCGGGCCGATGCCGGGGTCAGTCCTTCTTCGCGATGAGGTCCGAGAGGGCCTTTCGGTCGGCGGCCACGAGCTCGGCCACCCGGTCCCGGTCGACCTCGCTGACGATGATCTCGCCCACCTCGTCGTTGACCTGGGCGTAGAGGCCCATGGCCTGCATCCCCGCCGCCTGCTTTCGGTTGTCCTCCGTCGGCGTCAGGTAGTGGACGGCTTCGGCCTTGTAGCGGTGCAGCAAGAAGAGGTGGAGCAGGGTCATCAGCCGCTTCTGCCGCAGCGCCTCGGCGAAGGTGTTCTGGTCCCGCACGGAGAGGATCCGCCGGTTCCGCCGGTCCCGAATGGTTGCGAAGACGACGTTGGCGAGCTTCTCCGACCCGCCGTCGGTCACCTGGAGCTCCAGGAGATGGGAGGCGGCGCGATGGGGCCGAAGCTGGGCGTCGAGGGGCCCGCTGTAGCCCTGCACCTCGGCCCAGTGGGAGAGCCAGCCCCGCAAAAGGGAGACGGGCACCTCGGTCTGCACCAGGTGCTGGAACTGCGTCGACCCCTTCCCCATCGCCTTGGTGGTCGCCGTCCGCCCGGTGCTCGCCGAGAGCGCCGCGTCGAGGCGCGGCCCGCCGACCAGGGTCTGGGGGGTGCGGTAGGGGGACTCGAGGAGCCGGAACTTCCGCTGGAGCCGGGCCAGGGCGAGCATCCCGTCTTCCTGGAGCCCCTGGGCGAACTCCTCCCCGGCCAGTCCATCGATCTGATGGCCGCCGTAGGTGATAAAGTTGAAGACGAAGCCCATCTTCCCGAGCTCGACGGGGAAGGCGCGCATCTCGTCGTCGGTCATCCCGGTCGTGTCCCAGTTGAAGGATGGGGACAGATTGTAGGCGAGCATCTGCTCCGGATAGACGGCGTGGACGGCGTCGGCGAACTTCTTCGCGTCCGCGAGGTCCGCGGTCTTGGTCTCCATCCACAGGATGTCGGCGTAGGGGGCGACGGCCAGGGACCGGGCGATGGCGTAATCGATGCCGCCCAGGATCTGGTAATAGCCTTCCGGGGTGCGGGCCCGCTCGGCGTCCCAGACCACCTCCAGGCCGAGCTCCGTCGCCTTGGCCCGTGCCTGGTCGAGGGACGCCTCCCGGGCGAAGGCCTGCCAGTCCTCCAGGGACATGGAGAGCTCTTCCCCTTCGTCCCCGCGGAAGCGGATCACCTCCGCCGCGGCCTGGGAGAACGTTTGAAGGTTGGCCTCCGCCTGCCAGGCGTCGACGAGCTTCTGGCCGACGTCGTCCATGATCTGGTCGAGGTCCCGGTCCCCCGCCCGATGGTGCTCGGCCGCCTCGGCGATGGCGGCGAGCACGCCGCTCCGCTCGAGCCAAGCCCGCGCCGGGGAGAGGGCGTCGTCCGGAACCCCGTAGAGGACGTGGCCCGTGGCCTCGTCGATCCCCGCGTCGGCGAGCGCCCGGTGGAAGGCGAGGAAGGCGTTCCGGTAGGTCGGTACGCCGACGTTGGTGGCCCCCAGGATGAACGGGTGGTCCCGGCCGTCCCCATCCCCGTCCAGGAGCGAGGCGCTCTCCGCGTCGGTCCGGGCGACCACGATCCCGGCCACCCCCATCAGGTCGAGCTGGAAGCGGGCGGCGTTGAGCCGCTTGATCTGTTCATCGACGGGGACCAGGACCTTGCCCCCCTGGTGGCCGCACTTCTTCGTGCCCGGGCGCTGGTCTTCGATGTGGTACCCGGGAACGCCGACCTCGACGAAGCGGCGAACCAAGTTACGGACGTGGGCGTCGCCGCCGTGTCCCGTGTCCGCATCGGCGATGATGAAGGGGCGGTAGTCGACCTCCGCGACGGCCTCCTTCTGGGCATTGGTCATTCGCGACCGGGCGAAGGCCTGATTGCGGTCCGCGGTGAGCAGGGCCCGGACCAGGGTGGCCGCCTCGTTCGGCACCTGGCTCAGCGGGTAGCTGGCGAGGTCGGGGCCGGGGTCTTCGTCGAGGGAGCCTTTGGCCGAGGTCGCCCAGCCGCCGAGGTAGATGCCTTCGATGCCGGCCCGCTTCATCGCCACCGCCTGCCCCGGGGAGTAGGGGCCGAAGGTGGTGATCGACCGCTTCTCCTCGAAGAGCGTCCGCAGGCGTTCCCGGAAGGCGGCCGCCGCCTCCCGGGCGACCGGGTGGTCGGTGCGGATTCGGCCCCGATGCTGGGCCACCTGACGCGGCGAGTGCAGCCGCCGCAGACCGCGAAAGGTGGGACCCGCCATCCAGGTCCCGATGGAATCCACCCGCTCGTCGAAATCGTTCATCCGCTCGTTCGCCTCCAGCTGCCGCGCCGTCGCGGTGGTGCTCACCATCGGAGCACGTAGACACGGATCGCTGGCGGAACAGGCCGGTCCGGCCGGGAGAGGTCTGGACCGCGGTCCATCCCCATCGCCGCGTCGGCGCTCCGCTGGTGCGCTCCGGGCAACGGCCTGTTGCCCGTGCAGCCCCCCGGACCCGACGCACATTGCCGGCATGTCCGACGACCCGGAGCTCGTCCTCGCCGTTCAGAAGCTCGGCTTCCCCTGGCCCTGCCTCGACCCGTTCCTGTTCTGCGTACACCACCTCGACCGCTTCCCGGAGGGCGACGAGGCGATGGGCCCGGACCCGGGCCTGCTCCGGGGACGCAACATCGGGATGGACTTCGAGATCCGGGACGGCTGGCGGATGTACCATGGCGACCGCGTTCCCGGCTTTCCCCGCCATCCCCACCGGGGCTTCGAGACGGTGACCTTGGCCCGCCAGGGGTTCATCGATCACGCCGATTCCCTCGGCGCGACGGCCCGCTTCGGCCACGGCGACGTCCAGTGGATGACCGCCGGGCGGGGCATCGAGCACTGCGAGATGTTTCCCCTGGTCCACCGGGACCGCCCGAATACGGGAGAGCTCTTCCAGATCTGGCTGAACCTGCCGGCGGCGAAGAAGAAGGTCGCCCCTCACTTCGCGATGCTGTGGAGCGAAGGCATCCCCCGCCGGGCGCTTCCCGACGCCGCCGGTCGCCCGGTTCGGGTCACCGCGATGGCGGGGCCGCTCCCGACGCCGGACGGGAGCCTCGTCGAGCCCCCGAGCCCGCCGCCGGATTCCTGGGCTACGGACCCGGCCCACGAGGTCGCGATCTGGACCATCGAGCTCCCCCCGGGGGCCTCCTTTACCCTGCCCCCCACCCGCTCGCCGGATGTCCACCGAGTGCTCTATTTCTTCGAGGGAGACCGGGCCCGGTTCGGCGGGCGGGAGCTTCCCGTCGGCCACGCGGTGCAGGTGCGGCCGGACCGGCCGGCGGTGATCGACAACGGGGAGAGCCGCCCCGCCGAGCTGCTCCTCCTTCAGGGCCTCCCCATCGGCGAGCCCGTCGTCCAGCATGGCCCCTTCGTCATGAATCGCCCGGAGGAGATCCGCGCCGCCTTCGTCGACTACCGGGAGGGCCGCTTCGGCACCTGGCCCTGGGGTCAAGACGATCCGGTGCATCCCCGAGGAGAGGGCCGCTTCGCCATCCACGCCGACGGCACCGTCGACCGGCCCGAAGGGCAGGGCGCCTCGGCCATTCCCCGGTGAGGAGGCCGCCGCCGGGGGACAGGACGGCCGCCCCGATACAGACTTCCCCCATGGACGGAGCGGGCCAGGGGGCGCTGGCGAACCCGGGGCCGGGGAACGAGCCATCTCGCCGTGACCGTTGCGGCCGGGGTCTTCTGGTCGCGCTGGTGCTGGGTGGTTTCTCGAGCGCCTGCGCGGCAGAGGTGCAGCCGGCGGACCGACAGCCCGCCCGGGAGGCCGCGGCGGCGCACCAGGCCGAGGTCGTCTACGGCGAGGACGACCCTCGGGAATGGTACCCGGATTGCGACGACCCGGAGGAGGCCATCTTCGGATGTCCCGCCGGGGTGGCCTGCGTGGCCGGGCGCTGCGAGGGGCGGGCGACGATGATGCCCGTGGACCGGCCGCCGCCGGCCACCCGGCGTCGCCCGAGCTCCGGAGGGTGCGCGGTCGGAGACCCCGGCGCGGCGTCCGCGCCGCTGACCGGGCTCGGCGTCTTCGGCCTCGTCGCCTTCGGGCTCGCGGGCGGGTCCCCGACGCGATCCCGGCGGCGCAGGGGCCGCCTTCGATAGCGGCGGCACGGGGTCGGCCCCCCTCCGAGCCCGACGATACCCGCCGGACGGACAGGAAGGCGCCGACGGCGCCCAGGGGCCCCCAGCGCCGTGCAGGGGAGCACGATGGCCGTGGCGACGTTCGCCTAGACAACCCCGAACGCGACCCTAGTACTAGCGGGTCGACGCAGGCCCCCCGGCTCTCGCTCGGCGACGTCGAAGCGCGCCGCGACGTGCGGCGCTGGGAGATTCGGAATGAAACGCCTCAAGAGCCTAGGGATCGGGCTTGTCGCGGTGCTGGTGGTCGTCGGGGGGCTCGCCTCGGTGAAGGCGGCGCAGATCGGCGCGATGATCGACGCGGGGGAATCCTTCGTCCCGCCGCCCATCGCCGTGACCACCGCCGAGGTCGAGGCAGCCTCCTGGGACCGGTCGTTGACCGCCGTCGGCACCCTGGTTCCCGTTCAGGAGATCGTCGTCGCCTCGGAGGTTCCCGGCACCATCGTGCGGCTCCCCGTGGATTCCGGGGAGGACGTCGAACGGGGGGACCTGATCGCCCAGCTCGACACCTCCAGCGAGCGGGCCGACCTGCGATCCGCCCTGGCCGGCGCCGAGCTCGCCGAGCTCGACCGGGACCGCAACCGACGGCTCCTCGACCAGCAGGCGGTGAGCCAGGCCGTGGTCGACCAGTCCGAGGCCCAGGCGAAGCAGGCCGCCGCGGCGGTGGCGAGCCTCCGGGCGATCATCGGAAAGAAGACGATCCGGGCGCCCTTTGCCGGTCGCCTCGGCATCCGGGAGGTCGACCTGGGGGAGGTGATCTCCCCGGGGACGCCGATCGTTCCGCTCCAGGCCCTCGACCCGGTCTTGGTCGAGTTCCGGATGCCGGAGCAGTCGGCGGCCCTGGTCGCCGTGGAGCAACCGGTCCGACTGACCGTGGACGTCTTCCCGGAAGAGGTCTTCGAGGGCACCGTCACCGTCATCGATCCCACCGTCGACCAGAGCACCCGGAGCCTCCGGGTTCGGGCCACCCTGGCCAATCCCGAGGGGCGGCTCCGACCGGGGATGTTCGCCGACGTCTCCGTCGAGCTTCCCGGGGAGCGGGAGGTGCTCATCCTCCCATCGACGGCGGTGCTCTATGCCCCCTACGGAGACTCCGTCTTCGTGGTCGAAGAAGACGAGGACGACACCCTCCGGGCCCGCCAGGTCTTCGTGCGCCTCGGGGAACGCCGGGGAGACTTCGTCGAGGTCCGAGGCGGCGTCGACCTCGGCGCGACGGTGGTCACCACCGGTGCCTTCAAGCTCAAGAACGGCCTCGCCGTCACCCTCCAAAACGAGCTCGAGCCGGAGACCACCATCGAGCCCTCGCCTCCGAACGAGTGAACCGGGGATCCCGCCATGACGCGAGACGACGACGGACGAGACGCCGCCGGGGCCGGAAGCCCGGGACAGCCGCCGGCGGAGCCCCCCGCCGGGGAAGGCCCGGGGCATCCCAACGCTAGCGGCGGCGATGGCGGCGGCGCTCGTCGTGGCGGCATCGCCGCCGGTCCGGAAACCGGCCGGCGCAGCCGGCTGACCGACGTCTTCATCCGGCGGCCGGTGATCGCGATCGTCGTGAACGCGGTCATCGTCCTGGCGGGCATCCAGGCGATCTTCAGTCTGAGCGTCCGCCAGTACCCGAAGAGCGAAAACGCCGCCGTCACCATCACCACCGCCTACGTCGGGGCCAACGCCGAGCTCGTCCGTGGGTTCATCACCACGCCCCTGGAACGGGCCGTCGCCGCCGCCGACGGCATCGACTACATCGAATCCCAGAGCCTGCAGGGCGTGTCCATCGTCCGGGCGCGCCTCGAGCTCAACTACGACGCCAACCGGGCCTTGAGCGACATCAGCGCCAAGGTCGACCGGGTGCGCGGGGACCTGCCGCCGGAGGCGGAGGTCCCGATCCTGGACATCGAATCGGCGGACAGCGAGTTCGCCGCCGCCTACCTGAGCTTTTCCTCCGAGTTCCTCGGCCAGAACGAGATCACGGATTATCTGGTCCGGGTGGTGCAGCCCCGTCTGGCGGCCCTCGACGGGGTGCAGCGGGCGGACATCCTCGGGGCCCGGACCTTCGCGATGCGGGTCTGGCTCCGGGGGGAGCGGATGGCCGCCCTGGGGGTCAGTCCGAGCGAGGTGCGGAACGCCCTCGCCTCGAACAACTACCTGGCGGCGGTCGGGCAGACCAAGGGGTCCCTGATCCAGGTGAACCTCACCGCGAACACGGACCTTCGTACCGTCCAGGAGTTCGAAGACCTCATCATCCGGGAGGAGAACGGCGGCATCGTCCGGCTGAAGGACGTCGCCACCGTGAGCCTCGGAGCCGAGAGCTATGACACGGAGGTCAACTTCACCGGCGAGACCGCGGTGTTCATCGGCGTCTGGTCCCTGCCCAACGCCAACCTCCTGGAGGTCATGGAACGGGTCCGGTCCGAGATGGGGGCCATCACCAGCGAGCTGCCCTCCCAGCTGACCGGCACGATCGCCTACGACGCCACCGAGTACATCGAAAGCGCCCTCGAAGAGGTGCTGGCCACTCTGACGGAGACGCTGCTCATCGTCGTCGTGGTGATCTTCCTGTTCCTGGGGTCCGTGCGCTCGGTCCTGGTCCCGGTGGTCGCCATCCCGGTCTCGTTGATCGGGGCGATCTTCCTGATGCAGTCCCTGGGGTTCACGCTGAACCTCCTGACGCTACTGGCCATCGTGCTGAGCGTGGGCCTGGTGGTCGACGACGCCATCGTCATGGTCGAAAACGTCGAGCGCCAGATGCGTCTCGGGAAGTCTCCCTTCCGCGCCGCCCTGGACGGCGCCGGGGAGCTCGTCGGGCCGGTGCTCGCCATGACCGTCACCCTGGCAGCGGTCTACGCCCCCATCGCCTTCCAGGGGGGGCTCACCGGGTCCCTATTCCGGGAGTTCGCCCTGACCCTGGCCGGCGCGGTGGTCATCAGCGGCATCGTCGCCGTGACCCTCTCCCCGGTGATGGCGGCGAGCCTCCTCAAGACCCACGAGGGCAAGGAAAACGCCCTCCAGCGTGGGATCAACGGGGGGTTCGAATGGATCCGGCGAACCTACGACCGGCTCCTTCACGGCGCCCTCCGTGGCGGTCGCGCGGGGATCTACGCCGCCTGGCTCGCCCTGACCGCCATCGCCTTCCTGATGTTCTCGATGAGCCCGGGGGAGCTCGCCCCCACCGAGGACCAGGGCGTGCTCTTCGGCGTGGTCAACACGCCGTCGAACGCCACCCTGGACCAACTGCGGCCCTCCAAGGAACGCATCCACGAGATCGCGATGCGCTTCCCGGAGACCCAGTTCACCTTCCAGCTCACCCAGCCGACGGGCGGGTTCTGGGG
>DAPKRP010000648.1:0-2339 GCA_031800515.1 Polyangiaceae bacterium LLY-WYZ-14_1
GGGGGCGCCGCGCTCCGGCGGGGGTCCCGAGGGCTCAAACGGCCATTCCTGGTGGAGGGCCCCCGGCACCTGCCCATCGCCCACCGGGGGGGTGCCGGCGTCTTTCCCGAGAACACGCTGGTCGCCTTCGAAGGGGCGGTCGAGATGGGCTACCGCTGGGTCGAGCTCGACGTTCATCTCAGTCGGGATGGCGAGCTCGTCGTGATCCACGACCCCACCGTCGACCGGACCACGGACGGCGAGGGCCGGGTCGACGGCTTCACCGCCGCCGAGCTCGGCGCCCTCGATGCCGGCTACCGCTTCACCCGGGATGGCGGCGCGACCTTTCCCTTCCGGGGCCGGGGCATCGGCGTTCCCACCCTGGACGGGGTGTTTCGGGCGCTGCCGGACGCGACCCGGGTGGTCGTGGAGATGAAGCCGGAGGACAGGGACGTCGCCCGCGCCGTCCATCGTTTTCTCGAGACCCGCACCCTCCAGGACCGGGTGGTGGTCGCCCACGGCCACGGACCCACCCTGCGATCCTTTCGTCGCTTGAGCCGGGGGAGGGTCGCCACCAGCGCGAGCAAGTGGGAGATCGTCCGCTTCTGGCTGCTCTCCCGCCTGGGGCTGGAGGTCGCCGACCTCATTCCCTACGACGCCCTCCAGGTGCCCGAGGCCTGGCGGTCGCTCCGCTGCGTCGACGACCGGTTTCTTCGCGCGGCCCATCGCCGGGGCCTCGCCGTTCAGGTGTGGACCATCGACGACGAGGACGACCTCCGACGCCTGGCCCAGCTCGGCGTCGACGGCCTCATCACGGACCGCCCGGACACCCTGCTTCGGGTCATCCAACTACAGGAATAACTTCGTCCACTGGGCGCGCAGCCACCAGCCGAGCTGCTTGCGCCGCTGGTAGCCGGGCAGAAGCCGGAAGGTGCGGAACGCCTCCGCGAGGGCCTCCCGGCCACCGTCCCGGTCCCCCCGGCGTTTGCGGGCCCGGGCCAGCTTGACGAAACCGGCGACGGCGGAGGTGTTCCAGTCGACGAAGCGCTCGTAGGCGTCTTCCGCCTCTTCGAAGCGGCCGAGGGCCATCAGGGCGTCTCCGGCCACCCGGAAGGCCTCGCCGTAGCCGACCTTCGGGTTCTGCTCCACCGCGCGCACCAGCGGGTCCAGGGCCGCCTCGTGCTCGCCGGCCCGGGCCCGGGCGAGGCCGGTCAGGAAGAGGAGCTCGGCGTCGTCCGGCTCCCGCTCCCGCGCCTGGTCCAGTAGCCCGAGGGCGCGCCGCGGGCGACGGCGCTCGAGGTAGGTCCGGGCGAGGTCCCGGCGGGCGGTCACGTTGGCGGGGTTCGCGTCGACCTCCGCCTTCAGGTTGGCCATTCGGCTCGCCGTCCTGGCCCAGACCACCGGGTCCGGAATGAACCGCCGGAGGGCGAAGAAGATCAGGATACCGACGAGAAGCCAGGGATAGCGAAGCAGCCAGGCGAGGGCGATGAACGCCAGGTAGTAGGTGAAGAACCCCACGCCGGGACGGTTGTAGCAGAGGGGTGATCGGGGCAAACGGACGCGTCCCTCCCCAGGTCGTATGTTCCGGCGGTGGCCTCTCCCAAGCGCGCCGGCCCCGCCCGCGAGCCCGAGCCGACCGAGGACCCGGTTCCGGCGGGGACCCGACCGGCGGCGCGCTGGGGCGACCGAGCGGCCCTCGGACTGCTTCCGGCCGGGGTGGCCGTGGCCTTCGGCGCCCTGCTGGTCTTCCAGCCGGGGCCGCCGGAGGCCGACCTGCAGCTCGTGGCCCCCGGATCCACCGCCCCCGGCGCGTCCCTGGGCGTCCGGGCCTTCGTCTTTCATGACCTCGAGGCGCCGTCGGGGCCGTCCCTCATCGACCGGGGAGCCGTGCACCTGTCCCTCGGGCCCCCCGCGCCGAGGGACACCGCCCTCGGGAGCCGGCCCCGGGACCCCTGGGTCCGCGCCCGGATGGCGGCGACCCCGCTGGACACCTTCGAGGCCAGCCTGGAGGTCCCCCCGGACCTACCCCTCGGCCCCGCGGTGCTGGTCGCGCGCTCGGACCAGGTCGAGCATGTCACCCGGCTGCCCATCGTCCTCGCGCGGGCCCCGGACCCGGTGGCGCTCCGCCCCCGGGAGCTCCCCCGGCTGGCGCGCTTCCGGGCCGGCCCCCTCCGCCCCGCCTCCGCTAGAGGCCGGCCACCGGACTCCGGGGAGACCGCCGATGCCGGGCCGGGGCGACCGCCGATGCCGGTGCCCTTCGAGGTGCGCGTCCCGGGCGGGGCCTGCGTGCCGGAGATCCCGTGCACGTTGCTGGTCCACGTCGGCGCCCCTGCCGCCGCGGTGACCCTGGACCTCGGGAG
>DAPKRP010000649.1:0-2139 GCA_031800515.1 Polyangiaceae bacterium LLY-WYZ-14_1
GGCCGAGTTCGACCTGGCCGAGACGCCCCTCGAGGAGGCGATCGGCGCCGAGGCGAACGTGCTCGTGATCATGGACGACTCCGGGAGTATGGACTGGACCCTCTCCACGCCGGACCGGGACGGCTGCATGGTGCTGAGTTCCGCGGGCCTCGTGAGCGGCTCCGCAGAGCCCCGCACGCAGCGGTTCTGCTACTGGCTGCCGCTCCGTACGAACATCTATTCCGCATCCTCCCGGCCGTCGGTGCCGAGCGAAGAGGCACTCGCGGCGGATCCGGACATGGCCGGAAACGAGTACGGCGTCTGGCGGGCCCGCAGCAGCCATTTCAACACCATCTACTACGACCCGGAGATCCGCTACACCCCGTGGAAGGGCCTGAGCCCCCTGGACAACACGGAATTCGGGGACGTCGATCCGACCGACGCCCCTATGGATCCCACCCAGTCCGGCAACCGCATCGATCTCACGGTTCCGGTCTCCTACAACGCCTACGGGGTACCTGCGATCACCGGGCCCGACGCGGAACCGGACTGCCGGCGGATCTACCGTAGCTTCGGGGGCTACTACCTGTATTGCACGGCTCCCGACGGCAAGACCATGAACGTCACGGACTACTACATCCCGCGCTACTACACGACGACCGCGACGGGCATGCCCGAGTGGGACGACCCCCACACGCTCGTGGAGATCCGGGATCCGGCAGCCACCTATCCGGGCGGTCCGGAGCGGGACGACTGTGCCGCGGACGACGGTGATCCCCTGACGTGCACCTACGAGCAGGAGCTGCAGAACTTCGCGAACTGGTTCACCTACTACCGCTCCCGGGAGTACGTGGCCAAGGGCTCCCTCGGCCTGGTCGTGGCGGACAGCAACAATCTGCGCGTGGGCTTCGCGGTCATCAACGACGCGAATGACCGGCAGCCCATCCGGAGCATGAACTCGTCCTTCCGTACGGGCGCCAAGAACACCGTCCTCGACGAGATCTACGCCTACAACTCCAACGGCGGTACGCCTCTGCGTCGCGCCCTGGATCGGGCCGGAAGGCACTACGACTGTCGCGCCAACGACATCTTCGGCAGCACCTCGAACACCGCCCCGGGGGACGCGGCGTGCCCCATCCTCCCGGTGCCCGAGGGTCAGTGCCAGCCCAACTTCACGCTGCTGTTCACGGACGGCTTCTGGAACGGCGGCAATCCGATCACGGACGTGGACAACGCCGACGGGGACGACGACACGGCGTTCGACGGCGGCATCTTCGCGGACGACAACTACCGGACCCTGGCGGACATCGCCATGTACTGGTACGAGCGTGACCTGTGGGCGGATTCGGTGCTCGACGACTTCGTGCCGACGACGGCCCGGGACCGGGACGTGGCCCCCGCCTCCGCCTTCTCGGACCCGGAGAAGGAGATCATGCACCAGCACATGAAGACCTACACGGTCTCCTTCGGTCAGAGCGGCAACATCGATCCCCTCGATCCGACCCAGTTCCCGGACGATCTGTCCGCCATCGATCCGAGCTTCCTGCCTTTCTCCTGGGGCGATCCCTTCTCGGACAACGCGGCCAAGATCGACGACATGTTCCACGCCGCGCTGAACGGCCGCGGAGAGTATCTGTCGGCGAGCAACCCGGTGCTCCTGACGGAGGCCTTCGCCCGCGCCTTCGAGGACTTCGAGACGGGCAGTACCTCCGTCTCGGCGGTGGCGTTCAACAGCACCTCCCTGCAGGCGGGTACGCTCCTCTATCGCGGCTTCTTCGACATGAAGAACAATTCCGGGGAACTGATCGCCGTGGAACTCCTGCCCACGGGGGAGCTCGCGGACGACATCGAGTGGAGCGCCGCGGAGCAGCTGGACGCGAAGGTCGATCCGGACTTCGGGGGCACCTCGCACCTGGCCCGGAACGTGGTGACCTTCGATCCCCTCTCCCGCGGCGGGATCCCGTTCCGCTTCGATGCGTTGAACGACTTCCAGAAGGCCCTCATCGACGACGACGGCACCCTGGACGACGACGAGGGCATCGTTCCGTACCTGCGCGGGGACCGGAGCCGGGAGCGTCCCGTCGGGGGGCTCCGGGAGCGGCTGAAGCCGGCGGGGCTGCTGGGGGACATCGTCCATTCCAACGTGACCTTCGTGGGCGA
>DAPKRP010000650.1:0-5140 GCA_031800515.1 Polyangiaceae bacterium LLY-WYZ-14_1
GTTCTGGTCTTCGTCACCCACGTGGTGCCCTTCGCCTTCGCCGCCCTCGGGGTCGGGCTCCTCGCCCTGGGCGGGGGCCTCGGGAGGAGCCTTCGCCGAGTCCTGGTGCTGCTACCGGCCGTCTCCGTCGCCGGGCTCTGGGTCGCGCTGAGCCCGGCGGGGCAGGCCACGGCGGCGGCCGCCACCACCGGTTCAGGGGCCCGCTTCACCCCCATCGCCAGCGCCTTGACCGAGATCCCGGCTTGGCTTCTCGACGTCCTCCACGGCCCGGGGGACGACCGGGTCTTCGTCGCCTGGCTCGTCCTGCTGCTGGCGGTGATCGCGCTGGCCGGCCCCGAGGCGAACCAGTGCCTGGGGCGTCGGCGGCTGGCGTTGCTGCCACCGCTCGCCTTCGCCCTGTATGTCGTCACGCCGGCCTCCTACGACTGGATCTGGCCGATCAGCGCCCGATTTCCTCTGCTGGCCCTGCTCTGGCTTCTGCCTCTCCTTCGGCCCCCGGCCCTCCCGGGCCTGGCTCGGACCCTCCCGGTGGCCGCCGCGGCGGCGATCGCCCTCGCGTCGACGATGACCATCACCCAGGCCTTTCAGCGCTTCGAGGCGGAGGAGGTCGGTCCCCTCGACGACGCGGTCGCCTCCGTCCCCCGGGGGAGTCGCACCGCGGGGCTCATCTTCGATCGGGGCAGTCGGGTGGTGAAGTTCTCCCCCTTCATCCACGCCGTCGCCTGGGTTCAGGCGCGGCGGGGCGGAGCGGTGATGTTCACCTTCGCCGACTTCCCACCATCGCCGTTTCGGTTCCGGGAAGACGACCGCCCGCCCCGGGTGCCTCCCCGCTGGGAATGGAAGCCGGAACAGGTGGACGTGCGCCGGGACCTCGACTGGTACGACCACGTCTTCGTCCGCGGCCCGGCCCGTTCCCTCGAGCGGGCCCGGGACCTCTGGGAGCCGGTGTTTCGAGGCGGGCCTTGGAGCGTCTGGCGGCGCCGCGGTAGATAGGGGCCGATGTACCGCGGGCTCTCGGTGCTGGCGATGGCACCGGCCTACAACGAGGCCGGGAAGATCGAGCGGGTGGTCGGGCGGATCCCCCGGGAGGTCGTCGACGAGGTGCTCGTCGTCGACGACGGCTCCACGGACGACACGGCGCATCGGGCGCGGGAGGCCGGGGCCGAGGTGGTCAGCCTCGGCGCCGTGTTGGGAGTCGGGGCGGCCATCCGCACCGGCTACGACCTGGCTCTGGATCGGGGGTTCGACGTCGCCGTGGTCATGGCGGGCAACGACAAGGACCGACCGGGGGAGATCCCTCGGCTCCTCGACCCCATCGCGGAGGGCCGGGCGGACTTCGTCCAGGGCTCTCGCTGGCTCGGCGGCGGGCAGCGGGATCTGGGAGAGATGCCGCTCTACCGCCGGGTGGCCACGCGGGTCCATCCCCTGCTGTTCTCCCTGGTGATCCGAAAGCGGGTGACCGAGTCGACCAACGGCTTCCGGGCCGTTCACCGCCGAGTGCTGGCCGACCCCCGCCTCGACCTGCACCAGGGCTGGCTCGATGGCTACGAGCTCGAACCCTATTTGTACATACGAGCGGTGCAGCTAGGGTATCGGACGGCGGAGGCGCCGGTCTCCAAGGTCTACCCGCCCCGGGCCGAGGGCCAGACCAAGATGCGCCCGGTGACCGACTGGTGGTCGATGCTGCGGCCCCTGGTCTACCTTGGGCTGGGCCTTCGCAAGTAGACCGGCGCCCCAACCCTGTCTCACCCGCTTTCGAACGACCTGGCTTGCCCGACCATCCGATGATCCGAATCGCCGTGCTGGGCGCGGGCCGCTGGGGCCCGAACCTGATCCGCAACTTCCACGAGGCCGACCAGGCCCAGGTGGTCGTGGTCGCCGACCCCCGGGGACCGCGCCTAGACCAGCTGCGGGAACGCTTCCCGGACGTCGAGGTCGTCGCCGAGGCCCAGGCGGCGATCGCACGCCCCGACGTCGACGCGGTCGTGGTGGCCACCCCGACGGTCACCCACGGCGACCTCGCCCGGCAGGCCCTCGAGGCGGGGAAGCACGTTCTGGTGGAAAAGCCGATCACCACCGACGGAGACCAGGGCGAGGCGCTCTGCCGGATGGCGGAAGCGACCGGCCGGATCCTGATGGTCGGCCATGTGTTTCTGTACAACCCGGCGGTCCGCGCCATCAAAGAGCGCCTCGACGCCGGGGACTGCGGGCGGCTCTACCATCTGTCGGCGGTTCGCTCGAACCTCGGTCCGATCCGGATGGACGTGAACGCCGCCTGGGACCTCGCCGCCCACGACATCTCGATCTTCGACTACTGGCTCGGTCGGGGGGCGCTCACCGCTTCGGCCGTCGGCGGGGCCTGGATCAACCCCGGCATCGAAGACGCGGTCTTCCTCACCCTGCGCTACCCGGATGACGTGCTGGTCAACGTCCATGCTTCCTGGCTCCACCCGCGGAAGAGTCGGGAGGTGACGGTCGTCGGGGACCGGCGGATGCTGACCTTCGACGACATGAACCTGTCCGCCCCGGTCTGCATCTACGACAAGGGGGTCACGGAGGACCGGACCATGGCGGAGTGGGTCGACGACTTCACCAGCTTCCGGGCCAGCATTCGGGAGGGCACGGTGACCCAGCCGGAGATCCCTCCAGGGGAACCCCTCCGGGCCGAATGCCTCGCCTTCCTCGAGGCGATTCGGACCGGGAAGGCTCCGGACGCGGATGGGCGCACCGGAGTCCAGGTCGTCCGCACCCTGGAGGCCATCGATCGATCCCTTCGCGCCCACGGACGGGAGGAACAGGTGAACCCCGCATGACCGTCGCCGAGCCCGCCGTCCCGGAACCGGTCCCCCTGGTCGACCTCGGGGCCCAGCATCGAGAGGTCGCCGACCAGGTCCGGAAGGGCTGGGAGGAGGTGCTCGCCAAGACCGCCTTCGTCCTGGGCCCGGCGGTGACGGACTTCGAACGCGCCTACGCCGGCTTCGTCGGCGTCGACCATTGCATCGGGGTCGGCAACGGCACCGACGCGCTGGAGATCGCGATGCGGGCCCTCGGGATCGGCCCGGGGGACGAAGCGATCCTGCCGGCGAACTCGTTCATCGCGACCGCCCTGGCGGTGGCCCGAGCCGGCGCCACGCCGGTGCTGGTCGATGTGGACCCGGTCCACCAGCTCATCGACCCGGCGCAGGTGGCGGCGGCCCTCACCCCGCGCACGAAGGCGCTGGTTCCGGTCCACCTCTTCGGGCAGTGCGCACCGATGGGGCCCCTCGTGGCGCTGGCCCGGGACCGGGGCCTCCACCTCCTGGAAGACGCGGCCCAGTCCCAGGGGGCGCGCCAGGACGGGCAGCCCGCCGGCGGCTTCGGGGTGGCCAGCGGCACCAGCTTCTACCCCGGGAAGAACCTCGGCGCCTACGGCGACGCCGGCGCCATCCTCACCGACGACCCGGAGGTCGCCACCCGTTGCCGGAACCTCCGGAACTACGGGAGCGACGTGAAGTACCACCACCCGGAGACGGGCTTCAATTCCCGCCTGGACACGCTGCAGGCGGTGGTCCTCCGGGCGAAGCTCGACCGTCTGAGCGACTGGAATGCGGCTCGTCGCGCTGCCGCAGCACGCTACGACGAGCTCCTCGGGGACCTGCCGGAGGTCGCCCGTCCGGCCACCGCACCGGGGAACGAGCACGTCTGGCATCTCTACGTCGTCCGGGTGCCCGACCGGGACCAGGTGCTCGCCCGACTCCAGGCGGAAAAGATCGGCGCGGGCATCCACTACCCCGTACCGATCCACCTCCAGGGTGCCTTCGCCCACCTCGGTCGGGGACAAGGGTCCTTCCCCGTGGCGGAGGCGGCGGCCCGGGAGATCCTCTCCCTGCCCCTCTTCCCCCAGATCACGGAAGCCCAGCAGGCGCGGGTGGTCGACGTGCTAGGCCGCGCCCTGCGAGGCTGACGCCCCACCGGGCACGCCCGAGCCCATGCCCCGACCCGAGGCCGACGTCTTCGTCCACCCCCAGGCCCTGTGCGAGAGCGATCAGGTCGGGGCCGGCACCCGCATCTGGGCCTTCGCCCACGTGATGAAGGGCGCCGTCGTCGGCCGGGGCTGCAACCTGGGGGACCACGTCTTCGTCGAGTCCGGGGCCCGTCTCGGGGACCGGGTGATCGTCAAGAACCTGGTCCTCGTCTGGGACCGGGTCACCGTCGAAGACGAGGTCTTTCTGGGGCCGAACATGGTCTTCACCAACGACCGGGTACCTCGGGTCGCCTGGAAGCGAGACCCCGCCGAATGGGAGCCCACCCGGGTGCGCCGGGGAGCCAGCATCGGCGCCAACGCCACCATCGTCTGCGGCGTGACCATCGGGGAGCACGCCCTGGTGGGCGCGGGGGCGGTGGTGACCCGGGACGTCCCGGCCCATGGGCTCGTCCTCGGTAATCCAGCGCGGCGCGTCGGATGGGTCTGCGCCTGCGGCGAACGATTGTCGGAAGACGGCCCCGACCCGTTGACCTGCCGGGCCCGCTGTCGCCAGCGCTATCGGCCCGGGGGCCCGGATGGCGGGCTCTTCCCGATGCCGACGTCGGGGACGGTGAAGGAATGATCGGGGGCCCGGCCGATCAGCCCGGGCGCGTCGGGGTGGCGCTCCTCGTGGTGTTTCTCGCCGCCGCCCACGCCGCCACCCTCTTCGTCCCGAGCACCTGGATCAACCGAGACGGGCGCTTCTACACCAACATGAACGTGACCCTGGTCGAGGACGCCACCCTCGAACAGAGCCGCTTCGCGGAGAGCTGGTACTCGGGGGAGCTCGGCTGGAACCGGCAGCTCCCGGCGAGCTTCAGCAACATCGCCCTCGGCCGGAACGGCGAGCACTGGCCGATGCACCCCTGGCTCATGCCGGTGCTGTCGACCCCCTTCTTCCTGGCCTTCGGCCTGCCGGGAACGCTCGTGTTCAACCTGCTGGGCTTCGCCGTGATCGCCGCCGGCGCCTTCCGGCTGGCCCGCACGGAGGCGACCAGCATGGGCGCCGCCGCGGCGACCACGGTCTTCCTGCTGGGCACGGCGATCCTGGACTACGCCTACGACTATCACGTCGACGTGCTCCTCCTCGCCTGCCTGGCGACCGGCCTGGCGGCGATCCTCGACCGGCAGGGGTGG
>DAPKRP010000651.1:0-1872 GCA_031800515.1 Polyangiaceae bacterium LLY-WYZ-14_1
GACCCGGCGGACAGCCTGGTGGTCGCCCTCCGGCTGGCGCGGGTCCCGGGGCTCGCGAACCGGATGCGGGGACAGCTCGCCGACCTGCCGGTACGGCTCGTCCCGGCGCCGCGACCCGACGCCCGGCTTGCCGTCACCGTCGACCTCGACGAAGGCCCCCCGAGGCCGGCGGGCGGACCCCCGGGCCCGGGGCGTCCCGGCGGCCTCCGACTCACCGTCGTCGATCGTCGTGAGGGGGTCACCATGGTCCGGCGCTTTTCCCCCTGGGACGGCGACCAGGGTGCGCAGCCACCGCCTGGCCTCGACGAGGGCGGCGGCATCGGCCGCGGTGGCGAGGGCGGCGGCGGGGACGACGACGACGACGACGACGACGACGACGTTCGGGACCCCCGGAGCCGACGACAGCGTCGCTCGGCGCTCCTCGAGACCGTCGCCTACGCCGCCCGGAGCGCGGTGGTCGCCGCCCTCGAGGGTCGGCTCGCCGACGAGCTCGGGAGCGATCCCACGAGCTCCCAGAAGGAGGCGGCCCCGGCTCCTGCGCCGGCGGAAGCGGAGAGGTCGCCGGCCACCGCAGGCGGCGGGCCCCGCTTCGTGCTCGACGCGGGCTGGGGAGCTCGGGACGACGGCACCGGCGGGGTGCGGACCGGGCCCGCGCTGTCGACCGGCCTCGCCTGGGACGACCGTCTCGCCCTGGTGGTCCGCGGCGAAGGCAGCCTGCCCGGGGAGCGCCCCGTCCCCGGGGTCGGCACCCTGCGCCTCGTCCGAGGGTCGGTGACCGTCGACCTTCGCCTCCGCCTCGTCGAGGTCGGCGGGGACGGGGGCCCGACCCTCGCCGTCGACGGGCTGCTCGGCCTCGGCGTGGTCTGGACCGGTCGCCAGACCCGCGCCGTCGCGCCGGCCTTCATCTCCCGACCGGCGGACTGGATCGGCGCCTTCTTCGGTCGGGGAGGGCTGAGGCTCGCCCTCTGGCCCGGCGGGGCCGGGGGATCCGTCGGGCTCGGGGCACGCCTCGACCTGGACCTCGTCCCGGCGCCCCCCGCCTTCGTCTACGAGTCGGGGGAGGGCGAGCGCCGTCGGGGGGCCGCGGCCCGCTGGGTCCAGCCCGGGGCCTTTCTGGTCGTCCTCTTCCGGAGCGGCCGGGGCGCCTCGACTGAGCCGTCGTCCCTTTCGCCACCCCTTTCCTCCCGCTGATGCGCGTCTCCGTCCGTCCTCTGGCCCCATGAGCCCGCCGATCTTCGCCGCCGGTCACCCGGTTCCGGCCCCCGGGCTCTCCCTAGGGGTGGAACGGGATCCCCTCGCCGTGATCGCCCTGGTCGTCCACAGTCTCTCTCGGGTGCCGACGCCGCCGCGGCTCGTCGCCGTGCCCCCTGGCCCCCGGGGCGCCGGCGGCTCCGAGGGGGCCGCGATGCCCCGGGCACCGGACGAGCCTCCGGGGGGGCTCGACCCCTCGTCCATCGCCGCCGCGGCGGCCGGGGATCGACGGGCGGTCGAGGCGGTCGTCGATGCCCTCTGGCCCCGGGTACGCCATCTGACGCGGTTTCTCGTGCGGGGGGACGCCGATGCGGAGGACGCCGCCCAGGAGGGGATGCTCGCCGTGCTCCGAGGTCTCGGCAGCTGGCGCGGGGAGGGCGAGCTCCGCTCCTGGGCCGACCGGGTGGTGGTCCGGGCGACCTTCGCCTACCTCGAGCGGACGCGTCGGGACCGGCGCCGACTCCCCGGCCTGGTGCAGGAAGAAGAGGAGCTCGTGCGGGGACGGACCGTCGGGGGTCCGGCCCGGGCCTCCCTCCCGATGGGCGAGCTCTACGGCGCTCGGCGGGACCTGGTCCGGCTTCTCGACCAGCTGCCCGAGGCCCAGCGGGAGGCGGTCGTGCT
>DAPKRP010000652.1:0-2921 GCA_031800515.1 Polyangiaceae bacterium LLY-WYZ-14_1
GGCGCATCCGTGCAACATCCCCGCAACGACTTCCATTCCCGTCATCGACCAAACCGACCGGTCCAAACGGGAACGGCATCGAGAGGGCGCCAGGCACCGCTCGGGTCGCCCCCCGCGCCTGGCGCTTTTCCCCGTTCCGCCATGCTGATAGCGTCGCTTTATCGAGAACCACGGGGGTCGAGTGCTGGCGATCAAGGGATCAGGGGGGCGGCAGGGGCCGCGCCGCAGGCGTCGGGGTGGCATCGAGGGCGGTCCGTGGGTTTGGACGAGTACCGCCCTCGGCCTCGTTCTTGCCGCATGCCTCGTCGTGCTCCCGGGCCCCACGGCGCGGGCGGACCAGGCGGCGGAGAGCCGCTTTCACGACGAGATGGCCCGGCGCTACTACCAGCAGGGTCGCTTTCGGGACGCCATTCGGGAGTTCTATCTGGTCCAACGGATCGCCCCGAGCCCCCGGATCCTGTTCAACATCGGCCTCTGCCATCGGCAGCTCGGGGACGAGGAAGAAGCCTTCGTCGCCTATAGCGAATACCTCGCCTCGCTGGCGCCGGAGGACCCGGACGAGGGACGCCGGGCCCAGGCGGAACAAGCCCTCGAACGGCTGTCCCCCCGGGTGGCCCGGGTCGCGGTCCGTTCCGAGCCGGCGGGCGCCACCATCTACGTCGACCGGGTCGAGCTCGGCAGCTTTGGCGACACGCCCCGTCTCATCGCCGTCGCCGAGGGGGAGCGGACGATCCGCCTCGAGCGCCCGGGCTACCTGCCGCGGGAGGTGGTGGTCGAGGCCGAAGCCGGGGCTCAGGTCGATGTCGATGCGCGGCTGGAACGCATCGTCGGGCGGGTCGAGGTGCGCGCGGTGCCCCCGGGGGAGGTCACCCTGCGGGACACCCAGGGGGCGGTCGTCGAAAGCGGTGAGGCGCCCCTCGACGCCCGTCTACCCCCGGGCACCTATGCCATCGAGGTGGTGCGCGCTGGGTATCGACCCTATCGCGACCTGCTTCGGGTGCGCCGGGACGAGACCACCCGTCACGCGGCGGTCCTGCAGCCGCTTCCCACCGCCACGGGTCAGCTGACGATCACCTCCAACGTGACCGGGGCGACCGTGTTCCTCGACGAGGAGCCCATCGGATTCACCCCCCTCATCGTCCCGGCGGTCGAGGTCGGCAGCTATCGGCTCCGGGTGGAAGCGGACGACCAGCAGCCCTTCGCCGGGGAGGTCGAGGTCGTTGCCGAGACACCCTCCTGGGCGACGGTGACGCTGGAAGGAAATGACCTGCAGCGCCACTCCCCGGCGACCTGGGTGCTGGGGGCCGGGGGCCTCGCCGCCCTCGGGGCCTTCGCCGTCACCGGGCCCATGGCCCTCGCCCAGAATCGAGAGCATCAACGCAATCCGTCCCCGAGTTCCCAGGAACGAGGCACGCGGCTCAACGCGACGAGCGATGTGCTCTGGGTGACCGGCGCGGTGGCCCTCACCGCCGCCCTGGTCCTCTGGATCCTCGAAGAAAACCAGGAAGCCCGGCGGAGTCGGGGCACGGTCACCGTCGGCACCGGGGTGGCCGAATGAGCCCGCCGCCGGGATGCCGGCGGGACCCGGCGGCCGCCCGGCCCCCCGAGCGGCGGCTGGTGCCCGTCCCCGGCCGGACCCTCCAGGGCCTTATCGCCCTCGTTGTCGCCGGCCTGCTTCTGGCGCCGCAGGCGGCCCGGGGCGACACCGCCTCGGACACCCGCTTCTTCGACCAGGAGGCGCGCCGAGCCTTCAACGCTGGGCAGACGGAAGAGGCCCTTCGGCTCTTCCTCGCCTCCCAGCGAGGGGCGGACAATCCGAGCAACCTCTACAACATCGGCCTCTGCGCCGAGCTATCCGGCCACCTGACCCTCGCCTTCAGCTTCTACCGCCAGTATCTCCAGCGGGACCACGACGATTTTCGGGAGCTCGCGACGGATCGCCTCGCCCAGCTCGAAGGGCGCCTCGCCTTGATCCAGGTCGTCTCCGACCCTCCGGGGGCGGAGGTGTTCGTCGACGATCAGGACCGAGGAAGCTACGGACGCACGCCCCTGGTGGTGGCCGTCGACCCGGGACCGCGGCAGGTCCTGGTGCGCCGGGAACGCCACGACCCCGCGCTGCTCGAGGTCGCCGCGGTCCGGGGCCAGACCATCGACGTCGACGTCTCCCTCGTGGCGCACCTCGGCGAGCTCGAGGCGGTGGTCCGTCCCCCCGGGGGGAGCCTGTCGATCCGCACCCCGGAGGGCCAGGTCGTCGCCGAGGGCAGCGCGGACCGGCTCGTCGCCGAGCTCCCCGTCGGCAGCTACCTCGTGGTGCTCGAACGGCCCGGCTGGGTCGCGCCTCCCCGGACCGTCGAGGTGACGCGCGGCGAGCGGCGCCGGACCACGTTGGTGGCCGCCCGGGAAACGCGCTTCGGGCGCCTGCTGATCACCTCCGGTCGCGTCACCGGCGAGGTGCGCGTCGACGGGGTCCGGGTGGGCCAGACGCCGGCGAACCTGCCCCGGGTGGCGGCGGGGACCCGGAGCGTCGAGGTATCCGCCCCGGACCGGGTCCCCTTCCGGACCCAGGTCGAGGTCCGAGAAGGAGAGGCCGTCCTCCTGCGGGCCGAGCTTCCTCGGGCCGACTGACCTCCCCCGCGTCGCCCCGAAGGGATGGGTCGGCTATACTCGCGACCCACGTGGCCGCCGAGGACGAGCAGCGCGAGGACAGCGGGGGGGCCGCTGAGCCGTCGGAGGCGCTCGATACGACCCGCCTCGGCGCGCCGGATGCGGACGAACCGGATGGCCTCCGGGGATCCGGGGTGAACATCACCTCTCCGAACCTCGGTCGCACGGCGCCCCCCGGTGGCGACGTCGGGGGGGCCGCCGGCGAAAACGACGGCTCCGCCCAGTCCGGGTCGGGACGAGCGCCGGATCGGCCCGCA
>DAPKRP010000653.1:0-5731 GCA_031800515.1 Polyangiaceae bacterium LLY-WYZ-14_1
CCGAGGCGAGGGCCGCCGAGCTCGACGCCCGACAGCCCGAATGAAGCCCTCTGCCGGGAGGGCGGCCCTGGTGCGCCCCGCGCGGCAGGTCGCGTAGACTACGCGAGGCCGCTCGGGCAGGGCCGAGAGAGAGAGAAAACCCTTGCACTCTCGGCTGGGTGCCGACTACCTGCGCTGTCGAAGGGGGCGGGGCCCCTGCCACCGTTTAAATCGAGAGAGCATGGGAGTGCGCAGCAAATGGCCGACTTGAAGTTTCTTGCGCATGGAAAATCCGAAAGCGCAACGCGGATCGACGTCGAAGCCCGGGGGTTCACCATCGTTGTTGACGAGCCTCAGGACTTCGGTGGCACCGACAAGGGTCCGACCCCTGTCGAGTACAAGCTCGCAGCCCTCATCGGATGCCTAAACGTGGCAGGTCACATCGTGGCCCGCGAGATGGGGTTGGATCTGGGCGGAATCGAGATCCACGCGAGTGGCGCCCTGAACGCCGACCGGCTCCTCGGGAGGGACACCTCCGACCGAGCGGGCTTCAAGGAGATCGAGGTCAGCCTGAAGGTGGACTCTTCGGCTTCGGTGGAGGAGCTCGAGGCGTGGTTGAGCCAAGTCAAAGACCGCTGCCCGGTTTCTGACAATCTGGGCGAGACCACCCCGATCCGACTGTCAGTCGGCAAGTAGCCAGAACTCCTGAGTCGAAAACCGCGGACGCGCGCGCTTACCCCGTCAGCGCCAACTCGACGGCGCGCGATGCGCAGCCGGCAAGAAACGCGGCCGAGCATTGGGTGGGACTTTCCCGTCCCCCCTTCGGCGCCGCGGGGGACCTTCCCCTCCTGCTCCGAGCCCTGGTGACCCCCCCTGGGCGTCGCCGTTCCGAGGGAAGCATTCCTGCGCGAGGGTAAGGCGCTCGACGACGTCCGGTTCGGCGTCCCCACGAACGAGGGTGCGCCGGCCCGGACACCCCGCAGGTGTCTCCGGGCCGGCGCGCCTCAGACACGACCTGTGGAAGCGATTACTCCACCCAGTAGTCGATGACGGGGAACGCCTGGACCCCACCATCCTCCGCCGTCACGCGGGCGATGTAGGTGAACATTCCGAAGGCGTACCCGAAGGCGTCGTCGTTCACCCCCGGCACCGACCCCGAGAAGGTCGTTGCCTCGCTGATCGAGGTGCGGATCGCCGACGATTCCTCCTCGCCGACGCTCACCGACGCCATGACGACACCGCCGGTGAGCGACACCGAGTGGGAGTGGGAGACACCCTGGCCGTCCTCGACGAAGTTGGTCTCAGCGACCTCGATGGACACCCCGACCGTCGTCTGTGAGGCGCCCACATCCCGGGGCCCGTTGCTCAAGAAGGCGAAGGCGTCCATAGGTTGGCGACCTTCGACTATCGCCCGCACCTCGCGCATCCCGTCGGCGCCGCGGTAGGTCGTGGGGTCACCCCATTCGTGGGAGACGACCCGCTCGTCGATAAGCAGTCCCCCCGGACGGACCCGGTCGTTGAAGTAGCGGACGCTTACGGGCCGCGTCACCGGCCGCCGGGGGAAGAAGAACGCGAGTCGCTCGCCCACCTCGTCGGCGCGCGGGGATCCGACGATCTCGTACTCGTAGACGTCGTAGGGGATGCTCGTAAAGACCACCGCATCCCGACCGTGGGTCGTGTAGTCGATGGTGTAGGTCAGCTCGTAGGCCGTCCCCGTCGTCGCGCTGGTCCAGGTCTCGACCGTCGCCTCGTAGGAAGCTTTGAAGCTAAAGGGGCCGAAGCCCGTACCGACGGTGATGCCCACCGTCGCTGATGCCGTACCCGTGGTGGTCCGGCTCTGCTCCGAGCCGCTCGCCTGCGCCCGACCCCAGGTCGTGGTGCACTCGTCGAGGTCCTGGCCGAGCTCTGCCGAGCAGGGGGGCGCGGCGAGCACGGCGTGGACGATGGGCTCGGAAAGCTCGACGCGGTGCGAGCCCGCGACGTAGCGGAGGGAATGTCCATCGAGGTCGTTGTCGAAGGGGACGAGCACCGGCGCGCGTTCCTCTCCGGCCGAGTAGGGGAGCTCGAAGGCAAAGGGAGCGACCTCGCCATCGGCGTCCCGCGCCCGGCCGCGGAAGCGCAGCGTGCCGTCGTGATTCGAGAACGAGATAACCTCGTCGAGGCCGTCCTTTGTCACGTCCGCCGTCACGATGCTCTGGCTGGCCTCGGAGAAATGGCGTTCGCTCGCCCGCGGGAGCGCGTCGACGGATCCCAAGGTCACGACCTCGTCCCCTTCGACGTCGAGGAGCAGCTCGTTTACCTGAAGCTCCTTCGGGTGATCGCCGTCCCACTCGAGGGCGTTGGCCATGACCTCGTAGACGAGCCCCGGCAGGGCGGTGCCTCCAGCGCAACCCGGCTTGACCTCGGCGAAGGCGCCGAAGGCGACAGGCTTCATCTCTCGTGGGAGGTCGTCGAGGACGACGACGCCGTAGTCGTCTTCCGCGCAGTCGAAGCGAAAGCGGGTGAGCCCGGCGAAGGCGACCTCGTCGACGCCGTCCCCGTCGAAATCACCGAGGGTGACGTCCGCGGTGACGGCGTCCGAATTCCCTCCTCCGACCGCCGGGAGCATGACGATGCCCTCCTCACGGACCGTCGGGCGCAGCGGGTCCGTGGAAAGGTCGTCGTAGAGAAACCAGCGCACATGGCCCGACGGCTCGCCGACGTCCAGGGTATCGTCCCAGGTTCGAACCAGTACCACGGTCTCCAGCTGGGGGTCCCAATCGAGATTGCCGACGGCCATCTCGAGGGAGCGGGTCCCACTGGTGGGTTCGAGCTCGATGATGCCCGTGCCTCCTCCGGCACGCTGGTCGAAGGTGCCGTCCCCGTTCCCCGGGAGCGGATGGACGGCGAAGTAGTCGTCCTTGAGGAAGGCGAAGAGCAGGTCGGGCTTGCCGTCACCGGAGACGTCCCCAGCGGCCGCAGCGACGTCCCGGACGGGGCTTCGACCGATGGGCTTGAAGCCGCCGAAGGCGAGCTCCGAGCCATCGAAGGCCTCGTCGTCCTCGATGAAGTCACCGGCGATGGCCCAGCTGTCCGGGAGCTCGCGGGCGCGCAGGATCATGGCTTCCTCCCGGCCGTCGCCGTCGAAGTCGGCGGCGGCGGCGGTCCGCGTCGCCTGGCTTCCGGGCCGAACCCCCGAGTTGTCTGGGCGGGAGCCCAGAACCGGGGCCCGGCTGCCGGTCTCGTAGCGCACGAACGTCGTCGCCGGTGCGAGCCTGCCCCTGTCCTCGTCGAACATCTCGACGAAGAGGGAACGGGGGCCCGGGATGTCCGGGGTCGACGCGTCCGAGTCGCGCCAGATCGCGTCCTCGGCCCCGACCAGGAACACTTCCTTCGGGGCGAGCCGGGGTGCCTGACCAAGGGGCGCCCACTGCTCTCCCACCTCGGTTTCCTGGTCGAGTCGTCGCCCCTCCGCCTTCACCGCGTCGACGTCGATGCCGAGCTCTCGGAGCTGGTCCTCGAGGGTCTCGACAGGGGCGGAAGGCGGCTCGTCCGGGGGGAGCGGCACGCCGTCGTCGGCGTCCCCATCGTCTGGGGTCTCGACGTCCGGGCGCCCGTCCGGCCCCGCGCCGACGGCGCCGTCGTCCCCGCAGCCGACACCGCCGGAAGCCAGGACACCGGCCAGAAGCAGGAGAAAGAGATAGGATGAAGGTTTGCGTTGAGTGATCATGCTCACGTCTCCGTCGGTCCAGGGCGCCGTGCCGCGCCCGATGAGACCCACGCATCCACGAGGCGAACCCCGTAGAAAAAATTCCAGGAAGGACCGAAGAGCCCAGCGAAGGCCTCGGCAGGACGGAGCCGGAAGCCGTTCTCCGCCTTCGACGGCCTGGTACGGATAGGTAGAAGATGTCCGATGGCTTCACGTCCGAGCGCTCCGCCAAGGAGCTGGTGAACGAGGTCCACGGCCGGCTACATGCGCTTGCGCTGAAGTACGTGCGCGAGTGGTCCGACCGGGCGCTCGACCCGGCGGACCTGGTGCACGAGGCGTACCTCCGCCTCGAGGCGGCGAGCGATGCCGGCGCGCGTTGGGAGAGCCAGGAGCACTTTCTCGCCGTCGCCGCCCGGGCGATGCGCCAGATCCTGGTCGACGACGCCCGCCGCCGCGGGGCGGGCAAACGAGGCGGCGGCTGGACCCGGGTGACGCTTACCGGTCTCGACGATGCCCAAGGCCGGGTGTCGATGACCGACGTGCTAGCGCTCGGAGACGCCCTCGCCGAGCTCCAGCAGAGGAACCCGCGCCAGAGCGAAATCGTGAGCCTGCGCCTTTTCGGAGGCCTCACCGTCCCGCAGATCGCCGACCGGCTGGGACTCTCCGAGAGCAGCGTGGAGAAGGAGTGGAAGGTCGCGCGGGAGTGGCTCTCGGGCCAAGTCGTCGACCCCCTTCCGAAGTGACCCGGCCGCGGGGTCCGGCTGGGCAGCGCCGGAGCGGCGACGGCTGGGCTGACAAGGTCGCGTACATCGCCGCCCACGCCGGCGGGCGGCCCATCTGGTGCACCGAGACGGGCCTCGCGACCTGAAGAGGGTCGCTCAATACAACGCGCCGGTCGCCGCGAAGCCGATCCGACGCCGTCTGCGGCGTTCCGGCTCCTCGAGGCCGCCGCGGCGCTGCTCCGGGGCGGGGCGGATCCCCACGCCCCAGCTTGACGGGTCGCCCGCCAGTCGATATGTCATTTCGCGAAACAACAAAGTATGCGCCCCGCTGCTCACCCGACCCTGGCCGAGCGCGACGCCTTCTTCGCCGGCATGGCCGGCCTCTCGAAGGCCCTCGGACACCCCGTGCGGGTGCGCATCGTCTCGATGCTCAGCCAGGGGCCCCGCTCCGTCGACGCGATCGCTGGCCGTACGGGGCAGTCCATGTCGACCACCAGTGCCCACCTCCACAAGCTCGCCGCAGCCGGCGTGCTGCGCGCCGCCCGGCGCGACAAGCGCGTCTTCTACCGGGTCGCCGACGACGAGGCGCTCGGCCTCTGGCTCCAGCTCCAGCGCCTGGCCTTGCGTACCCGGGCGGACCTGCGGGAGGTCGCTGGCGCCATCCAACGGGAACCCATCGAGTCGCGGCCGGTCGACGAGCTGCTGGCGGCGGCCCGGGCCGGGGAGCTGCGGCTGCTCGACCTCCGGCCGCCCGACGAGTACCGCGCCGGTCACCTGCCCGGCGCCCGGAACCTGCCCCTCGGCGAGCTCGAGGCGCGGCTCGACGAGGTGCCGCGAGAGGTACCGGTCGTGCTCTACTGCCGCGGGCTGCACTGCGTGGCGCTCGGGCGCGGCCAGCGCCTGCTCCTCGAGCGCGGCTATGACGCCCGGCGCTGCGTCGGGAGCGTGATGGACTGGCGCCACGCGGGCCTCGACCTGGCGACGGGGGAGGAATGAGCGCAGAGGCGGCGACGGGCGGGCCGCGCTGGACGGCGACAGTGGCGCTGCCGCTCCGCCTCGTGCTCGGCTGGATCTTCGTCGCCGCGGCGTGGCGACGCCTGGTCCTGGCGCCTCAGAAGCACGACATGGGGCACGACGCCTGGCTCGGGCACAAGATCAACACCTTCCTGCCGCACGCCACGTGGCCCGTGCAGGACGTGCTCGAGGTCCTCGTGCGGGAGCCGCCGCTCCTCGACGCTTTCACCTGGCTCTTCACCGCCTCCGAGCTGCTCGTGGGGGCTCTGCTCCTGCTCGGCTTCGCGACGCGCCTCGCCGGGCTCGGGGCGGTCGGCTTGGGGAGATC
>DAPKRP010000654.1:0-2168 GCA_031800515.1 Polyangiaceae bacterium LLY-WYZ-14_1
GTCGACGCCTTCACCGACCGGGACCTCCGGGACCACTTCGACCGGCATTACCGCGCCGGCAATCTCGTGGTGTCCCTGGCGGGACCCGTGGAGCCCGGCGCCATCGAGGAGCTGGTCGACCGGTCCTTCCGGGATGTTCCGCCGGGACCCCGGCTGGTCGTCCCCGCGCCGCCCACCGTCGGGGGGCCACGGGTGCGTTACGTGGAAAGCTCCGGCAGCCAGACGGACGTGCGCCTGTCGATCCCCGTCGGCGGGGAACGGGATCGGGACGCGGTGGCGCTCCACCTGCTGTCCCGGGTGCTCGACGACGGGCTCAGCTCCCGGCTCCATCGGCGGATCACGGACGAGAGCGGCCTCGCCTACGACGCCTTCTGCGCCGTCGACCTCTACGAGGACGTCGGTATCCTGGACCTCGGGGCCACCGTCGAGCACGACAAGGTCCCGGAAGCCGTCGGCGCCCTGACGGAGCTGCTTCAGGAGCTGCGGGACGCTCCGGTCTCCGCGGAAGAAGTCGACCGCGCCCGTCGGCGCTACCGCTGGGCCCTCGATGCGACCCTCGACGACGGGGAAGCGGTGGCCCAGTTCCACGGCGGGGCGGCGCTGTTCGACCTGCCGGATACCTTCGACGCCCTGGCCCAGCGGGTGGCCGAGCTCGATGGGGAACGGCTCTGGGCGGCGGCTCGACGAGCCCTCGACCCGGGGCGCCTCCACCTCACGATGGTCGGGATGGTCGACGACGACGACCTCCGGGCCGCGCGGGCCGCCGCCCGGCTCCGGGACTGAGCTCAGGCGGCGAAGGCCAGCCCGCTCCCGGAGAGCAGGGCGTTGTGGGCCAGGTGGGCGACGATGCAGGGGAGGAGCGCTCCGGTCGCCGCCCGAAGCGCCCCGAGGACGAGCCCGGTCACCGCGATGGCGGCCACCGCGCCCCAGGCCCCATGGGTCTGGGGTAGGTGGGCCGCGGCGAAGAGCACCGTGGTGCCGACCACCGCGACCGCTTTGCCTCCGGTGTCCTCGAGGGCGCCGAAGAGGAACCCCCGGAAGAAGAGCTCTTCCGCGGCGGGCACGAGGACCGAGACCAGGGCGACGGCGAGCATCCCGCTCGGCCAGGCGATGGTCGCCTCGATGGGCGCCTGCCCCCCCGCCGGCACGAGCATGGTGGCGAGCCGGCTCGTGGCGTAGAGGCCGAGCCCGACCAGGGGCGAAAGCCCCAAGGACAGGAGCCAGCTCGGCCGGGGGAAGGCCCGGGCGATCCATCGGCCGCCGAGGCCCAGGGCGAGGACCGCGCCGGCCGCTCCCAGCCCGACCCCCCGGGCCAGGCTGCCGGCTGCACCCCCGATGGGGAGCCAGGCCACCGCGCCCATCGCCACCAGGAACAACCCCACGCCGAGAAAGACGAGGGGAAGGCCGGGCAGAGCGACCCCCCGGGGTCGTCTGAAGGACGATTCGGGCGGGCGGTCCTCCTGAGGCACCGCGGGTCCCGGACCCCGCCAGGGGAGGGCGACGACACCGAAGATCCCGAGCAGGCAGGCGCCCCAGGCGAAGAGCCCCGGGATGCCAGGTCCCCCTCGATGAACCGCGAAGCGCGCCTGGACCGGCTCGTCCGGCGGATGGGGCCCGCCTTCGACGTCCCAGATGGCTTCCAGGGCATAGGTGCCGCCGTCCTGGATGCCCCGACCCCGGGCGACGGTGACGCAGGCGCCCCCTGCCGGGGAGCGCCGCGCCCCCTCGAGGGCCGCGGCGTCGAGCCGCGCCTGGTGGGCGACCTCGTGGCGTTCCGGCTGCCAGAGCACGAAGGTCACCCCGGCGGGCAGCCAGCGGTCCCGGGGGAAGGAGCCCTCGGAGCAGACTTCGACCAGGAGCGATTCCCCCGGCGCCACCGCCACCCGCCCGAGCTCCTGATGGGGCGTCGGGGTGCGGCCGTCCTCCACCGCCACGGTGCCGACCAGCGGGGTCGATTCCCCCCGAAGGTCGAGCTCGCGCCGTTCCAGGTCGATCACCCGGCGGGCGCCGAGGCCGAGGCCCATCGCCGCCAGGACCGCGAAGGCGACCCGGGCCCAGTAGATCTCCCAGGGGGGTGCGCTCACGGAACGCCGCCGCCGGATGCCCCGCCGGCCGTCTCTTCCGCCCCCGGGTCCCCCGGCGAGGCTTCTAAGTTCACCCAGTGGGCC
>DAPKRP010000655.1:0-1654 GCA_031800515.1 Polyangiaceae bacterium LLY-WYZ-14_1
CCCGTGCCGGCTCCGGTTGGGGCCGGCTCGGCGCGCCCTGGGCGAAGACGCTCGCGGCGATCATCCGACGGGCGAGCTCTTCGTCCAACGTGGCCCCATCGGCGAACAAGGACGCGCGGCGCAGGACGTTCAACAGCTCTCGGACGTTGCCGGGCCAGTGGTGGCTGTGAAACACCTCCCGTGCGCCGTCCGACAGAGAGCGCACGGGCGAGCCGATGCGGTCCAGCAGATGACGCGCCAGGGGGTCGAGGTCTTCCGGCCGATCCCTGAGAGGAGGCAGGACGACGGGAAAGACCTGAAGGCGGAAGTAGAGGTCTTCCCGAAAACGGCCGTCCTGGACCTCGTGCCAGAGGTCCCGATTGGTGGCGGCGACGATGCGTACGTCGACGGGGATCTCCTTGCTCTCCCCGACGGGCCGGATGCGGCGGGCCTCGAGGGCCCGGAGCAACTTCGCCTGGCTTTCGAAGGGCAGCTCGGCGACCTCGTCGATGAACAAGGTGCCGCCATCCGCATCCCGGAAGAGCCCCGTCCGGTCCGAGGTCGCTCCGGTGAAGGCCCCGCGTTTGTGGCCGAAGAGCTCGCTCTCGAAGAGCTCCCGGGGCACGCAGGCGGCGTTCAGGGCGACGAAGGGCTGGCCCCGGCGCGGGCTCTCCGCGTGGAGGTTGCGCGCCACGACCTCTTTGCCGGTCCCCGTCTCGCCGTAGACCGCCACCGTCTCGTCCGTGGGGGCGACCCGGTCGACGAAGCTCTTGATCTCCGCCATCGGCGGGCTCTCCCCGACCAATGGGGGGACGTCGATGCTCACCGCGGTGCCCCGCCGGTGCTCCCCGAGCATCTGGCCGAGCAGCGGGCGCAGCACGTCCGCATCCACCGGCTTCTCGAGGAAGCTGTAAGCGCCGAGGCTCATCGCTTCGACGGCGGCCTGCACCGATCCGTGCCCGGTGAGGACCACCACCGGCGTCTCCGAGACGCCCCCCAGGCGGCGAAGGACCTCGAGGCCGTCCATGTCATCCATGTGCAGGTCGAGAAGGCACGCATCCGGCCCCCCCCGTCCCCGAAGCTTGCCGAGGGCCTCTTCGCCGCCGCTGGCTTCGTCGACGTCGTAATCGAGCCGGGCGAGGGCCTTGCGCAGGGCGAACCGGAAGGCGTCGTCGTCGTCGGCGATGAGAACCCGGCCGCGCGTCACGACGGCTCACGGTGCGGTAGGGGGGCATGGGACGCAACCGGGGCGAGCACGGCGTCCGGGAGGCTGACCACGGCCCGGGTGCCGGGCTCGGGGGAACGAGGCTCGAGGCGGAGTCGACCGCCGAAGCTTTCCACCAGTTTCTTCGAAGCGTAGAGGCCGAGCCCCGTGCCCTCCCCCGGCGGCTTGGTGGTGGCGAAGGGCTCGAATAGGCGCCGGGCCACCCGGGGGTCGATGCCAGGCCCCGCGTCTTCCACCCGGACGTCCAGGCCACCGGCCTGGAGAGGTACGACGACGACCTCGATGGTCGGCGTGGGCCGCCGGTCCCGGACCGCGTCGAGGGCGTTCTGAAGCAGATTGACGAACACCTGCACCAGCGCTTCCGGATCGCCGGTGAACGAGCGCCCTTCGAGCTCCCCCCGGACGAGGACCGGCGCCGGGCCCGGGTGGGCACCGGCGACGACGGCGGCC
>DAPKRP010000656.1:0-2999 GCA_031800515.1 Polyangiaceae bacterium LLY-WYZ-14_1
CCTCCACCGTCGCCCCGCCAGGTCCGAAGCCGGTCGAGGTCTTCACGAAGCGGGCGCCGGCCCGGCGGGCGGCGTCGACGGCCCCGCGTAGAAGATCCGGCCGGTCCGGGAAGAGCGCGGTCTCCAGGATGACCTTCACCGGACGCCCCCGGGCCGCGGCCAGAACGGCCCGAAGCTCCCGTTCCAGCGCGGGATGGTCTCCGGACCGGAGGGCGCCGAGGTCGGCGACGACGTCGAGCTCGGCGGCCCCCTGGTCGACGGCGAGGGCGGCTTCGACGGCCTTGACCCGGGTGGCCTGGGCACCGCTGGGAAAGCCGACCACCGCGCTCACCCCGACCCGGGTCCCCGCGAGGCGGCGGGCGGCCCGGAGGACGTGCCGGCCGGAGACGCAGACGGTGGCGAAGCCAAGGCGCTCCGCCTCGTCGAGCAGAAGCTCGAGGTCTTCCGCCGTCGCGTCGGGCCGCAGGAGCGTGTGGTCGATGCGCGGAGCGAGGTCCGGCCGGCCGCGATGCGGAGGCGGGGTCACGGGCAGCCCCTTACCACGGCCGCTCGCCCATCCCAGCGCCCCGGCCACCTCGTCCGCTGCCGGGGGCTCGGGGCGGGGTCCCGGCTGCTATGCTCCGCCGCCCCGAAGCCATGGAAGTCACCTGCGAACGGTGCGGCGCGCACTACGACCTGGACGAGACCCTGGTCGGGCCCACGGGCACGCCCGTCCTCTGCACCAGCTGCGGCCACCGTTTCCGGGTGCCGGCGCGGCTTGCCGAGCTCGACCCGGAGGACTCGGTGATCTGGCGGGTGCGCCGGGGAACCGACGGGCGCGTCCGGGAGCTACGGTCCCTCCAGGAGCTCAAGGGCGCCATCCGGAGCGGCGAGATCCGACGGGACGACGAGATCTCCCGGGGGGGCCAGCCCTGGAAGGTCATCGGCGAGATCCCGGAGCTCGGGCCGACCTTCCGAGAGGCCGAGGGGACCGAGCCCTCGGGCGCCGAGGGGCCGGGGCCGTCCTCCGGGTCCGGGACCCCGGCGGACGGCGACCGGGGCGAGGTCGACGCCACCACCACGCTGCGGGATCCTCGGCCGAACGACGGGGACGCGCCGGCCGAGGGGGGCTCCCGGCCTCCTGAGAGCGCCCCGCCGGGCGCCCGACGGCGCGGTCCCCGGCTCGTCCCGACCCCGGAGGGGGCGCTCCGGGACCCGACGGGATCGTCCTCCCCGACGGGACGGGACCATCCCCCGGAGGCGGCGCGGGGGGCGTCCCGCACCCCGGGGCCGCGGCGCTACACCCGCCCGGATCGGGACCCGCCGGCGACCCCATCCCCGTGGACCGCCGGCCGACCCGGCCCGCGCACGACCGTGGGCGGGCGCCCCGGGGGATCCCGAGGCCGCCCGAGCCTACAGAGCTGGACCCTGCTCCTCGGCACCATCGCCGTGCTCGGGCTGACCGCCTGGGCGCAGTGGGACCGCATCGCCCCGCGCCTCGGCCTCGGCGAGCCGGCGGACCCGGTGGCGCCCTTCTTGGCCCGGGCGGAGGAAGCCCTCGCCCGGGGAACCCGGGCCGACTTCGCCGCCGCGCTCCGGGAGACGACCCGGGCGACCGCCCTGTCCGAGCAGGACGCCCGGGTGCTGGCGACGGCCTCCCGGGCGCAGGCTCGATGGGCGCAGACGCTGCGCTTCGACCGATGGGACCGGCGGGCGCAGCGGGAGCGCGCGCAGGCGGAGGAGGCGTCGTCCCGGGACGGGGCCGACCCGGGGCCCGGCGTGGACGACCCCAAGCTCGACGCACGCCTGGAAGCCCTGGAAGACGAGATTCGGAGCCTGGTCACGGAGGCGCGACGCCAGGCGGAGGATGCCGTACGCATCGCCCCGGAGGAGCCCATGGCCCGCCTCGCCCTGGCCGACACGATGCGCCTCGACGGGGACCTCGAGGGCAGCCGGGCTCAGCTCCGTCGCGCCCTGGCGGCGAGACCGGTGCATCCGGAGACCGGCGCCGAAGACGACGGTGCCGGGGACGGGACGGCGATCCCCCTCGCCGCGGAGCGCCATCGCCTGGAGTCGTTGCTCGAGGCGGGCGCCGAGGGAGAGGCGGCCCCCGGCCTGGCCGCCGCCCGCCGGGCGGTGGCCGCGGCCCCCGACGACCTCGGTCTCGCCGTGCTGCTCGCCCGGGCGCTCCTCGGCGCGGCTCAGGTGCCGGAGGCCCGCCGCGTGCTGCGGGGCGTGCTCGACCGTCGCCCGGGGCATGGCCGCGCTCGCCGGCTTCTCGACGCCATCGACGCGGGACGGCCGCCGGCACCCCCCACGGTCGCCGTCCTCGAGGTCGACGATACCGACCTCGGCCCGTCCGCCCTCCTCGGGGACGACGGAACCGGGGAGGCCCTTCCGCTCCAGGGCGCCGAGGCCCTCGGCGGCGTCGGGGATCCCCCGCCGGGGGCAGGCTACGACTGGTTCCTCCGAGCCGGGGACGAGGCCCTCGACCGGGGCGACCCCGCCTCGGCGCGCCGCCTCTTCGAGGCCGCCCTCGAACAGCGACCCGGCGGTCGGGAGGCCCTCGCCGGCCTCGGCTGGGTGGACTTCGAGCTCGGGGACACGGACGGGGCGCGGAGGCGGTTCCAGGCGGCGGCGAACGCCGGCCTTCCCGACGCCTGGCTCGGTCTCGCCGAGGTCGCCGGCAGCCGGGGAAACGACCGGGACGCCCTGGACGCCCTGGAGCGCTACGTCGCCGCCGTGCCCTCGGGTCGCCAGGCGGAGGCGGCTCGCCGGGAGATGGTCGTCCTGCGGGGGCGACTGGCAGCCGCCGGGTCCCCGACCCAAGGAACCGGGGACGCGGACGACGACGAGCGCGACCCGAACGCCGCCGCCGGCGGCGGCGGGACCGACGGAGCCGCCGGGGTCCCCCCGGGACCACGGGACGAAGGCGTCGACGATGGTGTCGACGGGGACGCGCTGGAGACCGCGGAGAAAGGCCCGAGCTGACGTGACGACGACCCACCCCACCGAGGATG
>DAPKRP010000657.1:0-5032 GCA_031800515.1 Polyangiaceae bacterium LLY-WYZ-14_1
CCAGCAGGCGGTCGAGGAGGCCCTGGGAGGCGCGGTCGACCCGGGTGAAGACCACGCCCATCCCCGGTGGGTCCGACTGCACCCGAACGACCCGGCCGACGCCTTCGACGGACCCCGGCTCCCCGTCCGCCAGCACCGAGAAGTGGAGGTCCACCGCGGTGCCCACGGGAAGGGGGTCCCGTGACCGGATGAAGACGCCCTGGCGGGACACGTTCAGCACGTAATCGTCGACGAAGGCATCGAAGCTGGCGAACTCCTTGTTCAGGGTGACCCGGGGGGCCCGCCGGTCGTCGGGGGCGTCCCCAGCAGGGCTGCCGGGACGGCCGTCGCCGGAGGGTTGGCGGGTGTCGGGCTCGCGCGTCGCCATCGTGGACGGGGGTGGGCTATTCTCCAACCAGGTCGAACTGCTCCAGATGATAGCCCTTGCGAGGCTGAAGGACGATCCGGCGCTGGAAGCGGGCGGACGCCTCCTGGAGGGTCTGCTTTTCCTCCCGTTGAAACACGTCGCAGATCGCCGGGTGGGCGTTGATGACGATTTTGTACCCCGGCAGAGTGTCCCGTTCACGGCGGATCTGTCGAAGGATCTCATGGCAGATCGTGTGCTTCGACTGCAGCTGGCCCGTGCCGTCGCAGAAGAAGCAGGGCTCGTAGAGGGTGCGGCTGAGGCTTTCCCGGGTGCGCTTCCGGGTCATCTCTACCAGACCGAGCTCGCTGATCCGCACCGCGGTGGTCTTCGCCTTGTCCCGCTTGAGTAGCTCGAGCAGTGCCTTGTAGACCTTGTCTCGATGGGAGGACTTCTCCATGTCGATGAAGTCCAGGACGATGAGTCCCCCGATGTTGCGGAAGCGAAGCTGGTAGGCGATCTCCCGGACGGCTTCCAGGTTTGTCTGGAGGATGGTTTCCTCGACGTCTTTACCTTTGCCGGTAAACCGGCCCGTGTTCACGTCGATGGCGGTCAAGGCTTCCGCCTGGTCGATGATCAGGTATCCGCCGGAAGGCAGGGGCACCTTCCGGCTCATTCCCCGGGCGATCTCGTCTTCGATACCAAATTCATCGAACAGGGGTTCTCGCCCGTCATAGGGTTTGACGTCGTCCACCCGCTCCGGCAGGAAATCCTGCAGAAACGCGTGTACACGGTCATATTCTTCTCGGGTGTCGACGATGATTTCGTGGACGTCTTCGGTAAAGAGATCCCGGGCAGCCCGCAGCACGATGTCGAGGTCTTCGTACAACAGGGAAGGGGCCTTGGTCGTCGTTTCCCGTCGCTTCATGGCGCCGGCCCAGCTGTTGACCAGGTAGCCGATGTCCGCCTTGAGCTGCTTTTTGGTGAGGCCTTGGGCGACGGTCCGGACGATGACCCCACCGCTCGGAGGCTTGATCGACTCGATCGCCGACCGCAGTCGCTTTCGTTCCTTGTCGTTTCCGATCCGCTTCGAGACCCCGACGTTGTCCAGGGTCGGCATGTAGACGACGTAGCGGCCGGGCAGGGAGATGTGGCTGGTGACCCGGGCGCCCTTCGTACCGATCGGGCCCTTGCTGACCTGGACCACGAGATGCTGCCCTTCCTTCAGCACATCCCGGATCGGTGTTTTGCGGGAGACTTTCCGAGCGCGGACCGCGTCGTCCTCTTCCGAGCCGTCGTCGGCGAGCTTTTCGAAGTCCTCCGCCGGAATCACGTCTTCGACGTGTAGAAACGCGGCGCGGTCTAGGCCGATGTCGAGGAAGGCGGCCTGCATGCCAGGGAGCACGCGGGTGACCTTCCCGAGGTAGATGTTTCCGACCGGGCTCCGTTGTCGTCGACGTTCGACGTAGAGCTCGGCCAGAATTCCGTCTTCCACCAGCGCGACCCGGGTCTCGCCGATGTCCGTATTGATGAGCAGAGTACTCTTCGCCATGGCGCGCTCCGGCACCCCGACGACGGACCCGACTGGGCCCGCCCGTCGAGGAGGCGGCAGCGGCGGCACGCGGCCCGACCGAATGCCCGATCGCCCTCGACGGGAAGTCCCCGCATCGGGCGGCCGAGACGACGGGTACGGCTGGTCCCCGTCCGGTGGCCCGAGTGCTCACCGGGCCGGTTGGGGGCCGATCAGTTCGCCTCGAAGATCTGCTCGATCTCGGCCTGGATCTTGTCCTCGGCCTTCGATCTGGCGACGGCGATTTCCTTCACGATGAGGGAACGGGCGGTCTCGAGCATGCGCCGTTCCCCGAAGGACAAGGACTTCTCCGCCTTGAGGCGGTACAGGTCCCGCATGACTTCGGCGACATCGAAGACGGATCCCGTCTTGATCTTGTCCATGAAGCCCCGGTAGCGACGGTTCCAGGTCTGGTTGTCGAAGGCCAGGGTCTGTTCCCGCAGGATCGCGAAGATCTCCTGGATGTCGGTCTCCGAGATCGGGGGTCGGAGACCGATGCTTTCCGCCTTGCTGACCGGGACCAGGATCTTTCGGTCCGTGTCGAGGATTCGAAGGACGTAGAACTGCTGGCGATTTCCAGCGATGTCCTTCTCTTCGATGGACACCACCTCCGTGACGCCCTGGGCCGGGTAAACGGCCTTGTCTCCCACCTTGAACTGATGCTCACGAGCCTGCATCGAGCGACTCCTTTCCGGGCGTCCGTTCCTAATCGGACCCCGAGGGGTTGGCCTCCGAGTGGCCTGCGCGCGCTTGATCGAGGTCGCGCACCGAGCCGAGAGCTCGAACGGGACCGAGGGAATGGGCGTCGCAGCGGGTCATTCGGATGGGAAAATCGATCACTACTTCGCGCCTCGGAGGCGTCCGAGATGGTCCTGGGTCGGGCCGCGGGCGACCGGGTTGCAGCGCTGGTCAGCCGGGCGTCGGAGCACGAGGACCCGCGGGCGAGGCGTCCCGCGTAGTCGAAGGAGGCAAGAGCGGAGGCCGGTCGAGCCCCACGCGGTGACGAAATCTACCCCGGTGAGGCGTCCGGCGTCAATGAGAGCCATCCGGCCGGACGTCCGATTCGAGGCTGGGGGCGGGGAGTCGGGTCCACGCGGGCCCCGGGACCGGCTGGGGCGGGATGGCACGGGCCGGGGCTTCAAAGAATTGCAGCGATTCCGTAGCTTTGGAGCAGGTGCACGTCAGTTTCGGGTAAAACACCACTAAGTTAAGCATAATTTAGGGGTCTTCAGCTTGACACGTGGCATGACGTGACAATACGGTACGTGCAATCGTGCACCTAGCACGAGGCGGGAAGTCGACCCACGGCAGTGTTTCCCGCGAAAGGGAGTCCTCATGGCTGCGGACGAGACCGGTACGAGCACCACCAAGCGGCGGCCCTCGAAGAAGAAGACGGCCAAGAAGAAGGCCACGAAGAAGAAGGCCGCGACCAAGAAGACCACGCGTCGCACCGCCACGAAGAAGAAGGCGACCAAGAAGGTTGCCAAGAAGACGGCGGCCACCAAAGCGACCCGCAAGAAGGCGACCAAGAAGAAGGTCGCCAAGAAGGCGGTCACCAAGAAGAAGGCGACCAAGAAGAAGGCCGCGAAGAAGAAGGCGGCGCCGAAAAAGAAGGTGACCAAGAAGACCGCGTCGAAGAAGAAGGCGGCGAAGAAGGTCACGAAGAAGAAGGCGGCCCCGAAGAAGAAGGCGACCAAGAAGACGGCTTCGAAGAAGAAGGCGGCGAAGAAGGTCACCAAGAAGAAGGCGGCCCCGAAGAAAAAGGTCGCCAAGAAGTCCGCCTCGACCAGGAAGGCGACGAAGAAGGCGGCGGCGCCGAAGAAGAAGGCCGTCCGGAAGGCGCCGAAGAAGAAGGCGCCCCGGCGTTCTCCTACCCGTCGGTCCAGCGCCACCGCCGCCGCGCCCACCAGCGACTCGACCCCCGGGGCACCCGTCCCCGGTCTTTGAAAGGGTCGCTCAAAACAACGCTCCGGTCGGTTGTTTCGACCGACCCTCTGAGAGGGTCGCTCCTCGCTCACGGTCCGGGGAGCTTCTCGCTGTCCAGAAGCTCCCGCAGCCTTCTCCCGTCGACGCGGACGGTGAAGGTCTTCTCCCGCTCCACGCGCACTGCGCCGGGGGGGAGCCCACGGGGTTTGCGGACGTGCCGACGTTCCGCGTGCTGGACCTCGGCCAATGCCTCTCCCCGAGACTCGCTGAAGTGGGCCGCGAGCATGGCGGCGTCGGCGAGCAGGCCCGGGGGGATCGACTCTCCGCGGTCCAGGGGGACGACGACGTGGGCGCCCCGCACGCTGCGGGCGTGAAGCCATAGGTCCTGGGGTCTGGCGTGACGGAGGGTCAGCTCGTCGTTGTCCGCGGCGCCCTTTCCCACTCGGATCTCCCTGCCCCCGTCCCCCCGATATCGCCGGTAGGGCAGACGGGGCGCATCGCGCTTCCGATTCGGGACCGTTCCGCTCGACGGCCCTCGTCCCCGGTCCACGCCCAGGGCGACCCAACGCGCCTCCAGCGCCTCGACGACGGACCGCTCCTCGGAGCCGTCGATCGCCTCGAGCAACGCTTCGACCTCCGCGAGGGCCGCGCTGGTCGCGGCGAGCCGTTCCGACGCGAGGGCCGCGCCGCGCTCGAGGCGCCGAGCGAGCCGAAACCAGGCTTCCCCCTGTCCCGCCACCGTCTGTTCGGGGTCGAGCTGCAGGGACAGGGGGGCGGGGGGATCCGCTTCCCAGTCCGTCACCTCGACCTTGCCTCGAGCGTCGGGCTCCGCGCCCGGGCTCGCCAGCAGGGCGGACGCCCTCCGCCGAAGCTCGGGGACCCGCTCGGCCCGGGCGGCGTCCCCCGCGATGGCGCGCACCTTGCGGCGGAGACGGTCCCGGGTGCGCACCACCCGTCGGCGGAGGGCGGTGCGGCGGAGCTGGGTGTCCCGATCTCCCGTCTCTGCCAGGAGCGCCTGTCCGGCCCGACGCAGCGCGACGAGGTCCGCCCACGGCTCCGCGTCACCTTGACTCCCATCCTCAGAGGGTGTTGGGGAATCCTTCGTGAGGGGATCGGGAGGGGGGTGTAGTTCTGCGGCGTTCCAACCGACCGAGACAATGCTGGCGCATTGTGGAGCGGAGGGTGGGGCGGCG
>DAPKRP010000658.1:0-3906 GCA_031800515.1 Polyangiaceae bacterium LLY-WYZ-14_1
GGCGGTGGCGCCGATGGCGACGGACGAGACGACGGCACCGCCCCGGGGCTCACCGTGGACCGCCGCCAGGACGGTACCGTCGTCCTTCGCCTCTCCGGGCGGCTGTCCGTGCGCCGGCTCGGTCCCCTCTGGCGTCAGGCCCACGGTGTGCTTCACACGGAGCGCCCGGCGCGCCTGGTGATCGACGCGACGGGGGTGACCTTCGTCGACGTCGCCGGGGCGACCCTGCTGGTCACCTTGCTCCGGGAGCAACAGGAGGAGGGACGCGCGTCGTCCCTGGAGGGCCTGCGCCGGGATGTCGCCCCTCTGGTCGAGCTGGTCGACCCGGGGCCTCCCGGGCCGAGCACCCGACCGCCGCGGCGCGGCTTCTTCGAACGCCTCGGCCGGGGCGCCTACGATCTCGCCGACGACGTGGTGCGCTTGGTTGCGTTCACCGGCCATCTGACCCAGTCCCTGGTCTCCCTGGTGCGCTACCCGGGCCGGTTCCGGCTGCGGGACGCCATCGACGTCGCCGAGCTCGCCGGCGTGACGGCGATCCCCCTCGTCGCCGTCTTCGGTTTCCTCTTCGGGCTCATCCTCGCCTTCCAGAGCATCATCCCCCTGCGCACCTTCGGCGCTCAGGTCTTCGTCGCCGACCTCCTCGGGGCGGCGATGTTCCGGGAGCTCGGTCCCCTGATGACCGCGATCCTCGTCTCCGCCCGGTCGGGCTCCGCCTTCGCCGCCGAGCTCGGGACGATGAAGGTCAACGAAGAGATCGACGCCCTGCGGACGATGGGGATCGAGCCCGTCGATTTCCTGGTGCTCCCCCGGGTGGTCGCCGCCGTCGCCGTCATCCCCGGCCTCACCCTGTTGCTCACCGGGGCGGCCCTGGCCGGCGGGTCGCTCGTGTTCCTGTCCCTCGGCTATTCCTTCACCACCTTCGTGGTCCGGGTCATCGCCGCCACCAGCTTGATCGACTTTCTGACCGGACTGGGCAAGGCGATGGTCCTCGGGGTCGTCGTGGGAGGCATCGGCTGCCTCCGGGGCCTCGAGACCGGGAAGGGGGCGGGCGAGGTCGGGCGCTCGACGACGAGCGCGGTCGTCTCCGGGATTCTGCTCATCGTCGTCGTCGAGGGGCTGTTCGCCATGGCCTTCGCGGCTTTGGGGCTATGAGCGCTCACGCCCCGAAGGACGCTGGTCGCGGGCGAACCGCCGAGCCTCCCGGCGTCGGCAGGGGCTCGGCGGCGGCGACGAAGCCCATCCTCCGGGTCGAGGACGTGGTCGCGGGCTATGGGTCGACGGTGCTTCTCGAGGGGGTCAGCTTCGCCGTGAACCCCGCCGAGGTGCTCACCATCCTGGGCGGCTCCGGTTCCGGGAAGAGCACCCTGATGAAGCTTTTGATCGGGCTCCACCAGCCCTTCGCGGGGCGGATCTTCGTCGGCGACCAGGACATCGTCACCGCGGACCCGCGGACCCTGGCCCGCATTCAGCGGGAGCGGTTCGGCGTGATGTACCAGAGCGGCGCCCTCTTCGGCTCGATGACCAGCCTCGAGAACGTGATGCTGCCCCTCGAGGAGTTCACGGACCTGCCCTACGAGGCGCGGCGGGACATCGCCCAGACGAAGCTGCGCCTGGTCGACCTGGCCCACGCCGGGCCCCTGTTCCCCGCGGAGCTCAGCGGGGGCATGCTCAAGCGGGTGGCCATCGCTCGAGCCATGGCCCTCGACCCGGAGATCCTGTTCCTGGACGAGCCCTCGGCGGGCTTCGATCCGGTCACCGCCGCCGGACTCGACCGGACCATTCGCACGCTGGTCGACCGGCTGGGGGTGACCGTGGTGATCATCACCCATGAGCTGGCGAGCGTCTTCGTCGTCGCCGACCGGGCGATCATGATCGACCGCTCCGCCCGGGGCATCATCGCCGAAGGCGACCCCCGGTGGCTCCGGGATCACGCGACGGATCCTCGGGTTCAGCGCTTCTTCCAGCGCCGGGCGGAAGGGGAAACGCCGACATGAGCGGGCCTGCATCCCAGTCCCGCTACGTGTTCGTGGGGCTCTTCGTCTTCACCACGATCGCCCTGACCCTGGCGGGCATCGTCGTGCTCGGCGGGCGCACCCTCTACGAGAAGACCACGGTCGTGGAGACCTATTTCCGGTCGACGGTGCAAGGGCTCGACATCGGCGCCCCGGTGACCTTCCGCGGGGTGAAGATCGGTACGGTCAAGGAAATCGGCGTCGCCTTTCAGTTCTACGAGCTGCCGAACTGGGAGGAACAGGTCCATCCTGCGGACCTCATCGTCGTCCGGATGGCCCTCGTCGACGAGCGGGGGCTGTCCCTCGGGGATTCCGTCGGCTCTTTCGTCGACCAGGGCCTCCGCGTCCGGCTGGAGCAGCAGGGGCTCACCGGCGTCGCCTACATCGAAGCGGACTTCGTGGAAGCGAGCGAGCCCTCCCAGATCGACGTGCCCTGGGAGCCCGACTACCCCTACGTCCCGTCGACCGTCGGCGGCCTCGCGAGCTTGGAGGCGACCGCCGAACGCATCCTCGAGGGGCTCGAGGACGCCGACGTCGAGACCGTCGCCCAGCACCTCGACGAGCTGATCCTCGCCGTCACGACGGTGGTCCGAAAGGTCGACGTCACCGTCGACACGGTCCAGCGGGAGGCGGACGCCGTCGACCTCGAGGCGCTGCAGCGAGAGGCGGAGCTCCTGATGGCCCAGCTCCGCCGCACGGCGGCGACCCTCGAAGCGCAGGCCGCCGAAGTCGACGTGGCCCGACTCAGCGCGAGCGCGATTCAGACGTTGGATGCGGCGACCCAGACGCTTCGATCGGCGGAGGCGGCGGTCGTCGAGGCGAGCGGCGTCGTCGAAAACGGGCAGTACGACCTGATCGCCTCCCTGGACAACCTGAGGGCGACCACCGAGAACCTGCGCCAGCTGACCGACCTGGTGCGCCAGCAGCCGTCCCTGCTTCTTCGGAGCGACGCGCCGGAGCCGACCGGGCCCGACGAGGTGGAGGTCTACGAGTGAATCCGAGCCTGCCCTCGACGGTGCTTCCGACCACGGCCTGGTCATCGGCGCCGCGCACACCCGGACCGAACTTCCGGGCAGGGGTACTAGCGGTTCTCCTGCTGCCCCTCGGCGGCGTCGGTTGCTTCGGACAGAGCGTCCCGGACCCGGTGCGCTACGACCTCGGGGTCGACCGGGACCCGGTCGACGCGCCGGCGGGGGCGCCCGTCCTTCGGGTCGGGAACGTTCGGGTTCCCCCTCGCTTCGACGACACGGCCTTCGTGTACCTGGACGATGGCGGGGTCTGGCGCCGCGACTTCTACAGCCGCTTCGCCGAGCCCCCGGGGACCGTGGTGCGGGAGCTCCTCACGGACTGGCTCGAGGACGCGGGGCTCTTCGCCGCCGTGCTCGATGGGCCGTCCTTCGTCGAGAGCGATCTGCGGCTCCGAGCCCGCATACGCTCCCTCTACGTGGACCGGCGGGAGCCGGACGCGCCCGCCGCGACCCTATCCGTCGTCGTCGAGGTCGCCCGGGCCCCCCGGTCCGGCGGGGAGCTCCTGCTCTATCGCCGTTTCGAGGGCCGGGAGTCGCTGGCCCGTTCCGGCGGGGCCGCCGTACGGGATGCCTACGGCGCGCTCTTCCGCGCCTTTCTCGCCGAGCTCGAGGGCGAGCTGCGAGAGGTCCTGGGCCCGCCGAGTTCCTCCGGTTCATGAGGGAGACGCCCTCCGGCGGCCCCATGGACCTGGAGACGCCGGAGCCCCTACCCTCCGGCGCCATGAGCGGTTCCCTACGACCCTCCCTAGTACCCCGGCCCGGACCGAGCTTCCGGGCAGGGGTACTAGCTCTTTCTTCGTCGGCGCTGGTGGCGTTGGGCTGCGGCCTCTTGGCCGTCGGGCTTATCGCGCATCCCGCCCAGGCCC